>CAZYOZ010000033.1:0-21197 GCA_964649235.1 uncultured Candidatus Bathyarchaeia archaeon | reverse complement strand
GTTGGAAGCTTCCTGGTCTACGTGTCGACCGATTACGTCTTCAACGGCAGGCGCGGTAACTATCGCGAAGATGATGAAACTGACCCCATCAACTCATACGGACGTTCCAAACTGCTTGGTGAGAACCAAACCAAACAGTATGCCGACGATTTCCTAATCGCTCGGACAAGCGTAGTATACGGCTGGGGACGCGAGCATAGGCCGAACTTCGCAACTTGGCTCCTTGGAAAACTTCAAGCCGGCGACGAAGCCAAGGTGGTAGCAGACCAGTTTTCGTCGCCGACCTTCAATACTGAGTTGGCAAAGATGATAATCGAAGCTGCTCAACGGCGAATCACCGGCATTATGCACCTGGCAGGTGCCACCCGGACTAGCAGATTCGAATTCGCAGTGAAGTTAGCCGGAGCCTTCAATCTGGATCCGAAACTTGCACAACCTGTAAGCTCCAACTCCGTAGGCTGGAAGGCGATGCGCCCGCCAGACTCGTCGCTCGACGTTACAAAAGCCCTGGAAACGCTTAACAACAAACCGCTCCCACTGGAACACGCACTGCGCAAATTCCGCATGGAAGCTCATTTAAAATGAAAGGCGTTCTGCTTCATGGCGGTGCTGGAACTCGGCTCAGGCCCTTGACCCACACCGGTCCAAAGCAGCTCATACCTGTGGCGGGCCGACCGATAAGCCAATTCTGCCTAGAGGACATGCGAGGAGCAGGCGTTGGGGAGGTAGCGATCGTACTTGGTTCCGTGTGGCCAGAGAAGGTGAAGGAATACTACGGAAACGGCGACATGCTCGGAATCAAGATTTGCTACATCTACCAAGGGGAACCGAGAGGCCTAGCACACGCAATCAGCCTTGCCAGGGATTTCGTTGGCGAAGACAAGTTCGTGGTATACCTGGGTGACAATCTGTTGAAAGGCGGGATAGCAACCCATCTGTCAGCCTTTTCATCAAGCTCAGCCGATGCGATGGTTCTGCTGTCAAAGGTTTCCCAGCCAGAAAGATTCGGGGTCGCAAAATTTGGCGAAGATGGAAAACTGGTTTCGCTTGTAGAAAAGCCAAAGGTCCCTCCAAGCCAGTTCGCGTTGGTCGGAGTCTACTTTTTCACGCCGAGAATCTTCCCGGCAATTGAGAAGCTGAAGCCTAGCTGGCGAGGTGAACTCGAAATAACGGAGGCCATCCAACTGCTACTCGTAGATGGCCGTGAAGTACTTCACAGGTTTGTGGACGGATGGTGGAAGGACACAGGCACGCCGGAAGACATCCTGGACGCGAACCGCCTAATCCTTGACGACAAGATCACTGGGACCGACATCGGGGGCAGGGTCGAATCAGGATCAACCATTCAGGGAAGGGTCAGAATCGAAGAGGGAGCACTGATAGAGAGCGGGGTCACAATACGAGGACCAGCATACATCGGCAAGGAAACCACCATCGGAGCTTCAGCGTTCATCGGTCCGTACACAAGCATAGGGAGTAACTGCCGAATCAACTCATGCGAAGTCGAGAATAGCATCGTCATGGACGGATGCAACATCAACTCTAAACTTCGAATCACCGATAGCCTGATCGGCCCTGAGACTGAAATCCTTGAACCCAAGAACCACCAGCCGCGAAGTTGTCGATTGATTCTCGGCGAGAGAAGTCAATTACAACTTTGAGCTGACAAGAAACCACACATGTAGATGATGAAATTTCACACTATCTGTGTGGAGGCCTGTTCCAGTCGAAGGACTGGCCTGTAACAGGGTCAATAATTTTCGGGTCATTCCAAGGTCTTCTCTCCTCGTCGGGGTGCTCATAGTCGAAGAGCCTGTTAACAAGATATAGAAGCAGCGCAGCCTCACTTCCAACAACCTTGAAGCCATGCCAATAGTATCCCGGAACTCTCACCACTTGAAGTTTCTCGCTGCTGCTGACTATTTCGCTCAGCTGTCCACGGGTCTCAGATTCCGATTGGTCGTCGTATGCACAGACCTTCAAAACACCTCGGAGAACAATGAAGTAGTCTACCTGGCCTCGTGCGTGTCTATGCCAGGCTCGTATTACGCCTGGATATGTCAAGGACAGGTTAGCTTGGACGACCTCGTCGTCGAGGAAAAGATCTTTCCAGTCCTTTCTCATCAGCTCGCAGAACATGCCACGTTCGTCTGGAAGCTTCCTTAGTTCCCTTACAAGGATCCCTGGCAGCATGAACCGGACATCTTCTCCAAGAAGCATTAGTAACTTGCGCTACTATAACAGGCGCTGGTCGAAGGGATCTGGATGCCGCGCAAACCTCGCTTGCTAGTGGTAGGCGCAGGGTCTCCAAATGCTGACATGGTGGCTGAGGTCCTAGTTTCCAATGGGATTCAGGGTGAATGGACCGATAGAATTCGCAACCCTAGCCTTCGCTTCCTACAGCGCTTCGATGTTGTGTATGGCATTTACCTTCAAACATGCAGCCGGTATATTGTAGCAGCAAAGTGCCTCGGGAAGAAGACCCTCATTCACTTCGTTGGAAGCGACGCCTACTGGGTAGCCCGCGAGAAGGCCTACTGGCGGAGAGCATATTGGAAATTTGTTCTAGGGCTAACGGATGAACTGCTGTTCGTTTCATCCCACCTTGCAGAAGTGGTAGGACGTGAAGGAACCGTGTTGCCATTCCCAATCGCCACTGAGCAGTTTCGCCAAATTCATGACGTAGCGATCACTCCTGAAAGGGACATACTCTATTATTGTCCAAGTGGACCTGCCAACGAACTGATCTATAGGCTGGACTGGATCGTTGAGTATGCTAGGGCGCATCCCGATGAGACCATAACCATTGTCGGAAATAGTTCGCATCCTGCCAACTACGATCTTGCGCTTCCAAACGTGCTGGTTGTACCGTATGTTGAACATAGCGAGATGCCTCAGTTCTACAGGAAGCACAAGAAACTGGTCCGGATGACCACGGAAGACGGCTTGCCCAGAATGGTGCATGAGGCAATCCTTTGCGGGCTTCAGGTCATATTCAATGGCCGCGAAATCCGTGATGTCCCCGTCGAACGTGAGCCTTCAGAGTTTGCCATAGCATTCAGGAAGGTTCTTTCAAGGCTTAGCGCTGACTGGGACCTTTCCTGACCCTCTAGGTCAAATCCCATTAAGCCATGCCTGCAGAATTCTCAGCCTAATGTACGGGTAGGCGAAGACAGCTTTTGGAACGCGGTGTTGCACCGCGATCTTCATTCCAGTCGCAGGACTGGTCAACGCCAACCGCACTAAGTATTTGGTCTTCATTCGGTTGGCTGGCCATCGGCCACAAGTGCACATCGAATGTAGCTTGTACGTGTGCACAGCATTCTGCACTATTCCGGCTCTGACGTGATCGGAAATTACGCTACGGTCAATTATCCACCTGTAGCCGGCAGATTCAACATTCCTTCTGAGCCATGTGTCAGTGCAAACAGGGCAGTTAGATGGAAAGCCGCCGAGTTTTCTGATAACCTCGGTCTTGTAGACGTTATTGTCGATGACGTGGTCGTCACGATTGTCATATAATGCTCGCAGTGTTGGATCGGTTATTAATCTTGCACCTTGGCTGACCGCGACTTTCTCATCCATAATGTGGTTGAAGATGCGCGGCCACCAATCTTTGGAGAGGAGTATGTCATGCTCAATGGACATGAAGTGGGGTGTCTGCACGTGTGTAAGCGCCTCATTGGCTCCGCTTGCAACGCCCCGCCCCGGGTTAGGGTATATCGTCCAACCGAACTCTTTCCCGATCGTAACTGTGTCGTCGGCGCTGTGGTCATCAACCATTATCTTGTTGCCTATCATTTCAGATGGAACGACCTGCTCGAATCGTCTCAAGGTCTGGCGTAAGGTCTCCGCGCTGTTCTTGGTCCATATGCACGCGTCGAGCTTCATGTTTGGCATTGAGGGTTCTGTGCGATTCACTCTGTCTCGACTTCACCTTAATAATTACTGAGCTGGGGCAAAAAGACATGGAGGGCTTGACTGCACCACAGAGCGGACGGAGGATTAGTCGTCATCCATGCATAGAACTTATCTGTTGGTGAGCAGCAGCGCAACCCGAGTATTAGGAAATTGAAGCTCTTCGACAGCAAGTTGGCCTATCGTGCCTGGTATTACTTCAGACTTGGTTATTCAGTATACTTGGTATTCATCTTCGGATACGTCTCGACTCTGGTAACGGTCTACTACCTAGCAATAAAAAGCGTACCTGCCCTACTTGACCTGTTCCCGCGATTCGTTCCTTTTGCAGTTCTGGCCACTCTAGTCGGCGTGCCGCTGGCCGTCCTCGTAGGCTGGTTACACCTAAAGAGGACTGCAGGATTCAGCAGCGAACAGGATATCAACACTGAAGCCAACCCCTACAACTACAAGCTTACCCCCGGCATCGCGACGGAAGTCACTTATCCTCTTGCTTTGCTTCAACTGAGAATCCTGAAGAGGCTAGCCGAAACTAGTGGAGCGTTGCAGGAGTCCGAGAGAGCCCAACTGGAAGGTGTCGAGGCAAGGCTGCAGACTTTGCTGCAGGGGGGTTATGTAGGATCTCCTCGCAGAAGGCCGAACTTCTGAATTCGAAACAGTAGAAAGCCCGGCAATCGCTCGTTTGATGACTGCGAAAGCCTTTTTCTTGTGAAGGCTAAGCGGTCAGCCTTGACTTGTGCATGAGAGTTGCTATGGCGCAGATTAACCCGACTATGGGTGATCTGAAAGGAAATGCTTCACTGATTCGCCACTACGCGCGAAGAGCAGCTAACGACGATGCGGACCTTGTCGTTTTTCCAGAGATGGCGATTACTGGTTATCCACCAGTAGACCTGTTGCCGCCGCGAGAAACCCGTCCTCCATCCGGAACTCGCCGCCCGGATCAAGAAGAATTCGTGCGCCTCAACAAACAGCTCGTGTTGGAACTAGCGCAGGAGCTGCATGACATTGTTGCTGTTGTGGGATTCGTAGATTATGATGAAAGCAACTTGTACAATGGTGCCGCTGTCATGGACGGGGGCCACGTTCTTGGCGTCGTTCACAAGACTTTGCTCCCCACCTACGACATCTTCGACGAATTGAGGTACTTTGTTCCTGGACGGGAAAACCACCCCCTGAAGATAACTATCGGTGGTCGGCAAGTCTCCCTTGGGATATCAATCTGCGAGGACATTTGGGACAGGCAGATTGGATACCCCGTCCAAGTTGTCGACATGCTCTGTGAAGAAGGCGCACAGATAATCGTGAATCTGAACGCCTCACCATTCCATAACAAAATACGCAACATTCGCCTCCGGATCCTGAAAGACAAAGCCAGCAGGCTTGGAGTCCCTATTCTCTACGCAAACATGGTTGGAGGCCAGGATGAGCTGGTGTTTGATGGCCAAAGCCTCGCTGTCGACTCGAAAGGTCAACTTATTGGAATAGGAAAACAGTTCGAGGAAGACTTGGTGCTGGCGGACATCGACATGCCCAGTGGAAGGGGTTCGAGTGGTCAGGTAACGGAGCCTACGTATAACCGCGAGAAGGAAATGTTCAACGCACTGGTTCTGGGGATTAGAGACTACTTCAGGAAAACAGGGTTCGAACGAGCGCTAGTAGGCCTCAGCGGGGGCATTGACTCATCTCTAGTTGCGGCTTTGGCTACTGACGCCTTGGGGGAGACGAATGTGACCGGTGTGTCGATGCCCTCGCGCTACTCGAGCGAACACAGCATCACAGATGCCCAACAACTGGCGAGGAACCTAGGAATCGAATTCCTTACCATACCAATTGACCGAATCTTCGAGGTCTACGAGCAACAGCTGGCACCGCATTTCAAAGGTAAGCCCGCGGATATTGCCGAAGAAAACATCCAGGCACGGATCCGAGGAAATATCTTGATGTCACTCTCCAACAAGTTCGGCCATCTAGTTCTAGCTACCGGAAACAAAACCGAACTTGCGTTGGGATATGCAACTCTGTACGGCGACATGAGCGGCGGCCTGGAAGTCGTCGGAGACGTGAGCAAAATGGAGGTCTACGCCCTCGCAAGATACTACAACGAAGTAAGAGAAAAACAAATCATCCCCGAAAGATGTTTCACGAAAATTCCCTCAGCGGAACTCCGTCCTGACCAATTTGACCCCTTCGATTACGCGAAGGTCTCGCCCCTTGTGGATGACATCGTGGAGAACCGGGCACCCCGGTCGGAACTAATTGCAAAGGGCTACCCGGAACAACTTGTCGATGACGTCATGCGCCGAATCAAGAATGCAGAATACAAAAGAAGGCAGGCGCCGCCTACGATTAAGATAACGAAGAAGGCGTTTGGTTTGGGGTGGAGAATGCCCATCGTTAACAAATTCAGCTATTTCTGAGGAATTTCCAAAGCCGTGGAGAATCAGCTGAGGATGCTAAGTGGTGCCTCTACCAAGCTTCTGATCTTCCTAGATTGCTCTTGGCAAACGAATCTTCTGAGTCTCTGGTCAAACGGAGACAGGAAGGAGTCTGAGGAGCCCAAGTAAGCCGCCAAGTAGCCGCGGAGCATGCTTAGGGTGCCTCTGGCGCCGATGCCTCGCTGCAAGAAGTTCTTGGCAACCCGACCAAGAGCGTAGAGTGGATGGTATCCAAGCGTGTGCATTGCCGCTCCCCAGTAGGAGAATTGATGTTCTGTCCCACGTGGCCGCACATGCTCGAAAACCAAATCCTCGTATAATAGCACGCCGAGTCCCATCTCAATTGCCTTGTAGAGTAGCCATGTTTCCCACCCGGCCTTAACCGGGTAGGCCTCGCCAATTTCACGCCAGAAGGAGCAACGTATCATTCGCCCACTTCCTGAGGGAGTATGTTCTTTGATGGTTGTCGTTTCCGATGATGGCTTGCCGCTGGCCACGACAATATGAGGCCGCGATCGCATCCTCTGTATCAGTTCTCTGGCGTAATTGCTAGGATACCCGCAGTCGTCGCCGCTTATCATGAAGAATTCTGAAGCGACGTGGCGTGCGGCCGCGGACCTCCAGGCCAGGTTGATGTTCCGCGGAACGCGTCTTATGTCGTAACCTCGGTTCGGTAATCTAACCACATTCACGAGACTGGCTCGGGACTCCTGATAATGTGACAGTATCGTCTCTGTTCCATCAGTGGATCCATCGTCGACAACCAAAATGCTTTCGGGTTTCATGCTCTGGCTCAGCAGCGAATTCATCGTGTTGGCCATATGTGAAGCCGCATCTCTAGCAATGACACAGACCCAGTAGCTCAATCATTATGTCACCAAGGCGTTCACTTCGAGATTGCCTGCGCCTGGCTTGTCGCTATCGATGAATATTCTGTGCCAAAAGTGAAAGCCAAGCAATTGCCACAGCAGCACTTCGTATCGACGCTGCCGCGCGCCCAGCCTGCTACTCATCAATCGTCTGACAAATGACCGGTCGAAGTATCTGCCGATGACCTCTGAGTCGGGCAGGACCTGGCCGACGAGTTCTCCCAGCTCGCCGCTGTACCAGTTGTGCACATTCACGCTGAACCCCCACTTTGGCTTCCGCAAGCTTTCCATGGGTAAGATTTGTTCTACTGCTTTCCTCAGGATCAATTTGCCATGTGTGCCCGGAGAATATTTCATCTGCCAAGGTACGGGCGCCATCAAGTCGACTATTCTGTTGTCCAGAAGAGGTACGCGCAACTCTAGCGAATGAGCCATGCTCATACTATCGTCCACCGAAAGGAGGTCCTCAACCAGTTTCGTACGGAGCTCAGCGTCGACTAAGCCTTGAAGGAAATCCTCTTGTTCGAAAAATGGAGTATAGTGTTCCTTCAATTCAGCTAGTGAATGACTGGCCTGGAATAGTTTTCGATTGAATGAATCAGGAAATGCGCCTGCCAGAATCAGGTAGGATGCTACGCGGTCTCCTAGTGAACGAAGAATTCTGAACTTGTTTTTTGCTTTCGGGTCGTTCGTCAGTTCTTGGAGAACTGCGCCTGCTCCTTGAAACAGCGGTGAGGCAGGGCTCCTCATCAGGGACTGAATTCTTAACGCATTTCCGTATCTGGTAAAGTAGCCCCCGAAAATCTCGTCGCCGCCGTTTCCGCTGAGGCAGACCTTGACGTTCCTGCGGACGAGTTCGCAGATGAACCATGGGTAGAGATTGTACTTGGGCGCTTCCATGTGCCAAATCATTCTTGGGTAGAGCTTCATGCCTTGGGAGCTATCAACAACAAGCTCTCGGTGGTCAGTGCCGAAGCGATCGGCGATTAACCGTGCGTCCCGAAATTCATCCGTTTCTTCACCAAACCCCATGCAGAATGTCTTCAGCGGCGTCGAGGACGCTTTCGCTGCAAACCCTACAATAGTGCTGGTGTCCAAACCGCCTGAGAGGAAGCAGCCCACGGGAACGTCGGCTATGAGCTGGTCGCGCACTGATTCCGCGAGAGATTTGCGCAGTTGCTCAACAAGAGCATCGCCATCCAGAGTTCGATCAGCGTGGGGAAGACTGCGGTGGGCGGAGACTCTGAACGAGCCGTTCTGGAACACGAGGACGTTTGATGGCGGAAGCTTGTGTATGCCTCGGAAGAGGGTCCTTGTTCCTGGAATGTATCCCAGGTTGAGGATGGCATACAGCCCTTCTGTGTCCACAGTGGGCGGTAGAGAGGCCTGAAGTATTGCTTTGATTTCTGACGCGAAGAGGATACCGCTATTCTGAATAGAATAGTAGAGAGGTTTGATTCCCATAAGGTCGCGGGCAAGGACGAGTTTCTTCTGCTTTGAATCCCACAGAGCTACGGCGAACATGCCGTTGAGTTTCGTCACAAAATCGTCGCCATATTGCTCGTAGCTGTGGACAATCACCTCGGTGTCTGATTTGGTGTAGAACCTGTGCCCCTGTGATTCGAGCTCTTCCCTCAGCGTTAGGTAGTTGTAGATTTCTCCGTTGTACGTGACGTGTACTGTTCCGTTCTCATTGTGGATCGGCTGATGGCCGCCCTCAAGGTCTATGATGCTTAGGCGCGCGTTTGCTAAGCCGATTCCCGGCTCAGCGAAGAAGCCTGTATCGTCGGGCCCACGGTGTTGTAGAACCCCAACCATCCTTCCAAGAAGCGTTTCATCATCAAAACCGGCGTAGCCGGCTATGCCGCACAAGACGTGGGCCCCAATTCGCAGCTTTCGGGAGCTTATGGATACGCCATCTTATGAGATTCCCCATGGAAGGCATCGGGACAGTGATGTTCTAGAAAGAGAACATTAATATTCCAGATGGACGTACTGGCATTCGGCGATTGCGGTGAGCATGGTCTGCCGAATCATCGGCCACAAGTTCCAAGATACCTACATGATCCGCCAGGACGGCGACTTCTTCGAAGTCGACGATGCCCACTACTGCCAAAACTGCGGAGCCGTAGAGCCATCAGCTCAGCTAGCTAGCACGGCTGCCGCCTCGGCTTTCGCGACTATGGCTCTTGCCCTGAAGGCGGGGCGGTAGGTCGGTCCGTAGATTATCAGCCCTTTCCTTCCCTCGTCGTCGATCCTTCTGATAAGAGCCTCCAGCTCCATCCCTGCTGTCAATTCCCTAGGGTCAGCGTCGACGATGAGCGCTCTGCCCTGTTTCAGGACATCAAAGTTTGACGTCAGGCGATCCTTGAGTGTCAGCTTCTTCACTGATACGAGGCGTGCGCCCACAGGAAGGGAATGCTGTTCCACCGGGCCTTGGCAGTCGAATTCCAAGCATCTGTCGCGGGCTGGGTAGAATACGCGTTGGCATCCATTGCAAAGGGTGAACTCTATGTTCTTTCCGTTTAATGGTTCGATTTGGGCGATTATGCGCGGAGCTGCGAGCCTGCTCCTTACTGAGCCGCTTTTGTACTTCATTATACGTTCGTAGGCCCCTATGGGGATCTCACGGCGCCTATTCACGTAGTCCCTTACGGTCGGAATTTTTCCTCTGCGTTCTCGGATGGCCTCTTCAACATGAAGCCAAGTCGCTATCGTGTATGCGCCTGATCCATATGAAACTGCCAGTATGTTCTCGCCAGGCGTGGCGTGGTCTAGGATGTCGCTGGTCGCGATTGGTGTTGCGGCAGCATATGTGTTACCGGTATCAAGGACTCGAAGCCACGGCTTCACCTTTGTCTCAATGAATTCTGGCGTTATCCTGATTCGCTCTTCGAGCTTAGGATTGTCCAGCATATCAATGCGTTCTTGAGTTAGCGTCCTGCATGTCTTCATTGGCATGTAGCCTGAGGGTTGGTGAAAGGTCAGGTAGTCGAAATCCATCAAGGAGATCTCGGGATGCTTGAGCAGCATGTTTTCGATGGCGCCGATGACGTGCTTGATGTAGGCTTCAACAGTAGTTCTGCCGAAGTGGCTTGGGACGGGGGCCCCGTCCCTTCTCCAAAAGTCAAGCGTAAGAGTGGAGTATGCTGCCGTATCTTGGATTGTTGCGACCGGGTCATCTCTACCGAGCACAAAGGCTCCAGCCCCTGCTCCGCATGCATACTCCAAAGGGTCCCCGACCGGAGCCTGGGCGATATCAGTGCCTATAGCCAACCCGTACTTAATCCTGCGACTGATGATCTGGCTCTCAACAAATGCTAGCGACTGCATCCCCGCGTTGCACGCGCCCTCGAGGTCAGCAATGTAGACGTGATTTCCAAGCCCTAGGAATGATGCCACGTGCCGCGCGATCGTGCCGACCGCGTAGGGTTTGGATTCCGAACCTACAGCCACGGTTTCTATCTTAGCTGGGTCTATTCCGGCCATTTCGACCGCATTTTGAGCGGCCTCAGTTGCAATGGTAGTCGAGTCTTCAGTTAGGCCAGCGACAGATTTGTAGTTGAGCAGTAGACCATTGCGCACTTTGTCCAGAAACTGGGAAAGGTCCTTCCTCCTCTTCTCTCGTGCTCTGACGATGAACTCTGTCTTGATGCGACGAATTGGAATATAGACGCCGTAGCCTATGATTCCAACCTTTTCATCGGTCATGAAGGCCCCTTCCGGTTGCGAAGGTTAAAAGTATGTTAGCCGCTGCTGGACCGTATTTAAAATGGCATGACAGACGTCTAATTGAAGCGCAACGGTCTAGAAGCGAGTTACTGACTCACTCCGCACAGGTCGCAGAAAATTGCTTCTGCAGGAATTTCAGCACCGCAATCCCTGCATTTCTTCATAGACGGTCCCAACCGCTCAGCCGGCATCTGAACTCCCTGTGGTGGAGAGACCATCGCCGGCTGTACCTTGCGCTGAGGATACTTCAGGTCGTTATCCTTGATGTACTTGTGAAGGCGTTTCTGGATGTCGGCGTAACTAACCAACTCACCCTCGGCCATCCCCAAAACTGTTGCCAAGTTTTGGTCAACATAGATTTGCTTCTTCGTAAGCCCACTCAAGTTGTACCAAGTAAGGTGATTCCTCGGTACTCTATTTAGCAGTTGTTAATCTCAGGCCCAAGGCACTGGGGCTTTTCTAAGCAACCCGTAAAATGTGCCAACCGCACCCACGACGACCAGAACCCACCCGACATACTGCATTCGCGTGTCGGAAACAGTGTTCGTAACGACCTCATTGTAACTTGCTGACAGTGTGACATATTTCTTGAACAAAGATTCCCGATTATCGAAGATTAAGTGGTAGACCCCATTTTTTCCTGTTCGAAAAGTGAAGTTGAATTTGCCTTGCTCGGTGCTCGAGGTAAGGGAAGTTGCCTGACTTCCCGTGCTCCATTTTTGGTAGTTTTCATCGTCAAGAACCAAGAAATGGATACTGCTGGACTGGTTTGACGGTACCTCCTTC
Organism: uncultured Candidatus Bathyarchaeia archaeon; assembly: GCA_964649235.1. Classification (GTDB taxonomy): domain Archaea; phylum Thermoproteota; class Bathyarchaeia; order 40CM-2-53-6; family 40CM-2-53-6; genus FEN-987. Next base: position 9,454 of record CAZYOZ010000033.1, on the reverse strand, counting down.
ACGTCGGCCGTACCCGAAACTGAAACGTCGGCAGGCAGAAGCCGCGCCCATTCACTGACGTCCCCGACAAGGAACTCTGCATGTGGCTCAATGTCGCGCCGTCGAACGTCCTGCACCTGCACTGTGATGTATTGGCCTAGGACTGTTAGTGCAAGTATTCCCAGCACCAGCAGGGTGACCCCAGCCAGCGTCGTCTTGAGCAACACCATTCTCGTATCGCTAAGAATGGCTGCCGTCCCACCGTTATGTGGTTTGGAAGCGCCATTACGTCCAACTGACAGCTTCACCACAAATCAGATTTATTCGAACTTGCACTGTAGCACCCCGAGCTGGTCTAGGTGCCTAAGGAGCCGTCGAAGTATGTGGCCGCGCAACGCTTCGTTGGCATGCAGGTCATTGACACTAAGGGTTCGATGGTCGGTAACGTTAAGGATGTGTCAGTGGACTTTCAGAATAAGAGCTTGGCGTTTAGAGTTACCACGCGTGCTAGGGCTGAGATTGACTTGACTTGGGACGACGTGCTCTCGGTGGAGGACGTTGTGCTCCTAAAGAAGGAGCTTGACGCATCAGCCGCCCCCGGATTGGCTGCGCCGACTACGATCCCCCCGCCGACTGTTCAAGCAGTCGTACTATGCCCGAATTGCGGGGCATCAGCTCCAGCGCATGCGAAGTTCTGCCCCAAGTGCGGAACTAGTCTCAAGTGATTGTTCGATCACGGAACCTGACGGTCAACACCCTGATCACGACCGGAAGCATCCCGCCGGGAGGGGAATACGTTTTCGGGTGGATAATCGCTTACTCGGGGCTTGTTGGCTCCTTCCATGTCGTGTAGGGCCTGCAGCTGTCTTATGCCTCTGAGTTTGTGCCGGATTAATGTGCTCTCGAGCTCCTCCTTGAGCATGTGCAGGATGTCCCTGTGGATGTGGACAAACACTGAGTGGGTTCGGTCTCGAGGACGTTCGAGTTCAATTGGCATTATCTTCTTGACTTTGGCGGGCCGGGATGACAGCACGACAATTTTGTCCGCTAAGTCGATTGCTTCGAACAAGTTGTGGGTAACCAGAACAAAGGTCTTCCCCGTCTCTTTGTGAATCTCCGAAACCTCTTCCCGAAGGGTCTCGGCTGTAACCTCGTCGATTGCGCTGAAAGCTTCGTCCATGAGAACGACTTCGGGATCAACTGCTAGCGCTCGAGCGATACCAACCCTCTGCTTCATCCCACCCGACAGTTGCTTTGGGTACATGTGCTCGTAGCCGGCGAGCCCAACCATGTCCAGATATTGCCTTGCAATTTCACGCCTTTCTTGTTTCCCGACCTTCTGCATTTCCAAGCCGTATTCGGCGTTCTCGAGCACAGTTCTCCAGGGAAAAAGCGCGAAGGCTTGGAATATCATGCTTATTTTGGATTGCGGGCCTCGGACTGGCCCCCCCTGGAAGCGCACTTGGCCGGAGGACGGGCTGTCCAGCCCTGCCATTATCTTCAGGAGCGTTGACTTGCCGCAGCCGCTCGGTCCAACAATGCAGACAAATTCCCCTCTCTCAATTCCGAAGCTGACCTCTTGCAGTGTATGCATTTGGTTCTCCTGCGCACCGTAGATTTTCGAAACATTATGCAGCTCTACGTGCGCAGCCATCAGGCCCACTTCCTAGCCCATGATTCGAGCGTGCCGAAGAACAACCTATCAACAAGAATCGCGACGAGTGCTATGGCGAATATGGCCGCGAACCCGCTTTCTAGCGACCCAGCGTTCACACTACCCTCTATGAAGCTGCCGACACCCGCGACGCGAGTCGCAATCTCAATGGCGATGATGATCTCCCAGTCAAAATCGTACGCCAACCTCAGGCCGCTAAACATGTAGGGCGAGATTGCGGGAAGAACCATTTTTGTGAACGTAGACATCCGGTCGGACCTGAATATTGACGTGACATCGAATAACTCTCGGGGAATATTCTTCGTTCCTTCTCGCACAGTAAAGTAGATGGGGAAGAATGCGACTATCGATGCCATCGTTACGGCCGCCACATTGCCGGGACCAAACCATAGAACCAGAAGCGGCAGGAAGGATAGGTCCGGCAGAGCCCCGAACAGCATGACGATCGGCGTGAGCGTCAAATCGAATCTGTTTCTGCTGCCTGCAAAAAATGCCATGGGCAACGCGAAAGAAAAGGCAATGACGATCCCAGACGCGAGGTTAAGAAAACTATAGGCTATACGAAGCAGAAAAGCGGGGTCCCTAATGGAGACAAAGAAGACTGAAAGAACACCTGAAAATGCAGGTAAATCACTGTGAGGAATCAAATTCAGCCTCGTAACAAGCTCCCATGCTCCGAAACCAAGCAACAGTGGTATGGACCAGAGGTAATTCGCAAGCTTCCGCTCAGAGAACAGCCTGCCTGTAAGTGACAGTGCAAGAGCCTTCTGCCTCTCCACGGACACGACCGAAAGACCTCAGGATCAGATTCGCAACTACATGTCATGCTAACTGTCAAATTAAGGTTCGAAGCACTTTGCGATGCGCTTTGCGTTGAAGATGAAATAGACTTGAGCAAGCCGCCGTGGCAATTGGGCCGTGAACCGTTCAGTGAAACCCAGAGAGTGTTGCTTCAATTTACAGTCGAGTGTAAACAAATCGAACTCTAGAAAGAGATGTGGAAGCCCAACTAAGATTTGTCTCACCGTATGAGTAGACCGCAGATGAGCTTAATAGCGAACAACCGCATTTTCTGGCTGCGATATGTGGAAAACCAAAGCCGCTTTAGGATTCACAAAACTCGCTATTGAAAATAGGTTCGGTTTGATTGGGTGAGTTCCCCACATTCAATGAATTTGCAAACGAAATTCGCAGGGTTATATCCGTTGCAGCTGAGAGAAAGATTCCGCTCAGGATCTTGGGCGGCGCGGCCATCAGAATGCACTGCCCTAACTTCAATGGTTTGTACGATCGGCTCAATCGCGTCCCTAAGCATGACATGGATTTCGTTACTTACAGCAAATTTCGGCCTTACACAAAGAAATTGTTCATTGACTTGGGTTATGAGCCGTACATTTCCCTGATGTTGACAGGAGCGACGGGGCGGCACAGGCAAATCTTCAACGACAAGGAAGGAAACAGAGCCATAGACGTCTTTCTTGACAAGCTTGAGATGTGTCATGTCATCGATTTCAAAGGGAGACTTGAAGTTGACTCGCCTACGGTCCCTTTGGCCGAACTTTTCCTGCAGAAGCTCCAGATCGTGCAAACCAATGAGAAGGATATCCAAGATGCTATAATATTGCTTAGGGAGCACGCCGTTGGCGACTCGGACAAGGAGCAGATCAATGGGCGTCATGTCGCCTCTGTCTTGGCGAATGATTGGGGATTCCACTATACCGTAAAGACCAACCTTCAGAAAGTCAAGGAGTTCGCTCAACAGTACGAAGGATTGAATGAAGGAGATAGGTCCGCTGTGAACGAGAGGATCGATGAACTTTTCGGGCTAATTGAGGAGGAGCCCAAGTCACTTACTTGGAGGCTCAGAGCCAAGGCTGGAACCTCCGTGAAATGGTACAACGTCGTTGAAGAAGTTCAGCGGGAATAGCACTGTTTAGTTTAAGTTCGATGCCAGAAGTTCAGTGTAGCAGGCGGCAAACTTGAAATAGAAATTGCAGCGATTGGGCGCTGATGTCAATCTTTGGCGAAAGTTAGGATAATATTCGCCTCTGACTTTCATGGCAACGAGCAGGTCTGGCGTAAGTTCCTGAACTCAGCCAACATGTTCAAGGTTAACTGGCTGATAATGGGAGGAGACCTGACCGGCAAGGTTCTCACACCCATTGTACTACAATCGGATGGAAGCTATCAAGCGGATTTCTTGGGTCAGACCCACACCATCCAGCCATCTAAGCTCGAAGATTTCCGAAGACTCGTGAAGGATCATTGCTACATTCCATATGTCTGTGACCAAGCACAGTTCGAAGAGCTTAAACAAGCCCCACAGGATGATGTGGAGAAAATCTTCGCCAGACTTGAATGCCAAACACTACAGGAATGGATTGACATGATCCCAAAGAGGCTTACGAATGAGGTTAAGGTGTTGATCCATCCTGGTAACGATGACAAGTTTGAGCTGGACGATATACTCAAGGCCAGTCCGTATGTAACGTATGCCGAAGAATCCGTTATCAACCTAGACGGCGAGCATGAAGCAGCCTGTCTTGGCTGGTCAAACCCGACTCCCTGGAACAGCCCTCGAGAGTGTTCAGAGGAGGAATTAATGATAAAGCTCGAAAAACTCGTCTCCCACGTCCAAAGCGTCGGGAAGGCGCTATTCTGCTTGCATTGCCCCCCCTTCGAGTCTCAGATAGACCAAGCTCCTCTCCTAGACAAGGACTTTCGGCCTGTCATGCAAGCTGGGAGACCAGTATACATTCCAGTGGGTTCAAAATCCGTTCGGAGCATAATTGAGAAGTGCCAGCCGCTACTTGGGCTTCATGGTCATATCCACGAATGTCGCGGTTTCATGAAGATTGGTCGAACCCAGTGCATGAATCCAGGCTCGGAGTACACGGAAGGCATCTTGAGTGGGTACCTCATAGAGATAGATGGCGATAAGTTGCGCCGATTGCAACGAGTCGAAGGCTGAATCTTATCGCAGGCCTTTCCTTACTCGACTTCTGCACCACGGATCCTGACGACGGTGCGAAAGCCTTCCTTTTGGGAATCGACGAAAGAAGATAACGAGACCACTGCAAGTGGGAGGTAAGCTTGCCTACACTAGCTCTTGGAGAACTTCCTCAACAGCATGTCCCGGAGTGAGAAAGGATCAACGCCGGTCTTCGAAGCGGGTATGTCAACATATTGCCCGTCAGGTTGAAAATACAACCTGACGTTCACACCACCCCTTTGATCTGCAGCAAGCGAGACCTCTGTGAACTGGCTCCAATCATAGGTTTTCGAGCTTCCAGCTCCCCTGTGCACGGTGAACCCTGTGTCATCATACTGGACCACCTCATGCCCGAAGCGATAGTAGAAGACAATACCGAGTACGGTGCCTAGGGGCAGAGGGAGTATGAACAGAATTGTTCCATATGCGCGAGGCAGGTTCAGCGAAAGCATTCCCAGTAGGACCAAGAATGTAATAACACCAGCAGCACAGTATGAAAACAGTCTAGGAAACTGAACCTTTCCTTTCCTTACTGTGCTCAAGTTCTGATACCAACTTGTGCAACCTCATCTGCTTGATCAAACCTCTTCCGAGAACATTGTTGCTTACCACCATGTTTCCCGAATACGCATTGATGCATCCAATCCCAATGTCATTCTTGCTATACTCTTGAACCATGCTGCTGATTCGGTCCGGGGGATCCCCATCAAACAGTAGGATCAACCAAGCCCATTTCATGCCGCGGCTCTCCAACTCTTTCTTAACCACCTTGAGAAACTCGATTAGGTTCCCCCGGAGAAACGTGGTCGTATTTCTTACCGCTCTGGCGTACAATGATACCTTATAGTTCGGAAGCACCGTCCAAGCAAAGAACCGGGAGAGTATGAAACCCTTCCCTCGAGTTTGCCCCCGGGCGTGAATCTCGAATTTATGTCCACCCACGGAGTAGTCTCGGAATGTTTCATTGAGGTCGGCTATCCATCGAGCTCTTCCATTTAAAATACCGTGCTCGAGGGCGTCCAGTAGCTCATCAATCATAGAAAAAGAAAAGGAAGGACGGTGGTTTATTTTGGTTGTGGGTTACTCGGGCGGTATCTCTGTGAAGATCGTTGTGTAGTCTACCCCGGTCGTCTTCGCCCTGAGCTTGTAGTAACCGTAGATCAGCGCGCCGATGATGATCAGTATGATGGTGAACCAAAGGGCGAAACCTTTGGTGAAGGGATCGGATGCCGAGGGCAGTGCTGCTAGATTGTAGGATCCTGCTGAAGCGAAGAGAAATGCGTAGTCCAAGTACAGGTTGCCTATGAATGCGATCAGTCCGATGATCACGACTGTTGCAACTCCACCAGGCTTCCACGGGGCCTTTTCGAAGATCTGCTTCTTCTTGAAGGGGAAGTAGACGGCCGCCAAGGCGAATAGGGTGAAGAAGATTCCGTCGTAAAGGTCTGTAGAGGCTACCCCTGCACCGAAAGTGTTCGCTAGAAGCGCATTGCGTGCCGGGTTGTATGAGGCGCCGAGGCCGAAGACTCCTGACTCGGAGGCCACTCCCAGTAACCCTACTATCCCCGTGGCGATTGTTGCGTTTACGGGTGAATGCAACCTTTCGTTGACGGATGAGAGTGCCTCGGGCATCACTCTGTCAAACGACATCGCGAAGAGGACTCTAGAAGCCGTCAGTATGAAGGGTGGAATGTCGTTGGCGATCCAGAAGACACCGAATATCAAAACAAGAATGTTAAGTGATTGGAGGCCGATGCCGTTGCCAGCATAGCCTGCAACGACCGTTGACCAGGCCTTGATTGATGGAAGCCCAGCGTTGCTGAGACTACCTGCTCCCCAGGAAAGGTACGCGTACGCTGAGAATAGGGACCACTTGCCATCCGGTGTGATTGCGACGTTTGTCGCGGCCCTTGTGAGTGTGGAAACCACCATGTAAATTGTCACGATCAAGATACCGGCCACGAATAGGATTTGAGGAAGCTTCTTGTTAGCCTCTTTTATCTCGCCTGCGACGAATGTCGAAGCCGCGTATCCGATGTAGGACCAGTAGGCGCCTAGCATCGCGATGGATACAGCGTCGAAGTAACTACCCGTGAATGCGGTATCCAATCCTTGTGCCAGTGCGGCTTGCACGTACTCTGAGGGTGTGTGCCCCGTGATAGCTTGCATCCCTACCGCTACGGCGCCTGGATTCGCTGCCCCCGAACCCAGCAGGAAGAGCACGTACAGCGTGAGTATTGCTGGAATCCAGAACATCGCCTGCAGCAGATATCCCGCCATCCTAATGCCGAACGACGCTATCACCGTGAACACTATGACGAGCACGACACCTCCCCAGAACATTGTCACATCATTGAAAGTTGGCGTTACGCCCGCAACAGCTCCTAGATTGCCTATGCCTTCGAAAACGGCTACCGCGATGATGCCGAAGGACCATGCGATACTGAGGAATTCGACCCAACTTCCTATGTAACCAGCGAATGGGTTGATTACCCGCGATACGACAACGTATCCTCCGCCGGATCGTGGCATTGCGGCCGTTAGAATCGCATACGACACTGTAGAGAAGAGGATTACTATGCCCCCTACGAGGAAGGCCATACCCATCGGCGGCAATCCCAAGAAGTAAGTGTTCTCCGGCACAGTTGCTGGACCTGTGAACTGGAAGATTCGTTTCTGCCAACCATAACCTATGGTGTTGGCCAAGCATATGATTACCGCTGTCAGCGGACCGATTTCTCTGACGAGGCCTGTTGCTTTTCTAACGAAAAGCTTCTTTTCAGACATTTTCCATCGGAAAAGAGATTGCTCGGCCGTTGTGGATTTAACAGTATTGGTTGCATTATAAGTCGACGACGCGCCCTTTGACTCTTAATCGCACACGACCATGTCCCGCGACCTAGTTCATAGATTAGGTGCCGTTCTTTCTGCTCGCCCGACTTCATGACGTCTACTGTTCTCAGGTATACTGGAGAGGAGAAGATATGCCCCTGCATTACCTAAGTGCAGGACACCTGAATCCCAGACCCATGCATCTGACTGATGACTGGATTCTCGGATTTGTCGAAGGAGAAGACAGGTTTTGAAAACGTTATGTTATTCAGCGCCTGAGTAGCGTCAAGATGAGAAAGAGCGCTGGGAACATTAGCAAGATTGCGATGAAAGAGTACTTCCTTCTGCGTTCCGTGCGTTTGAATTGATCCTCGCAGGCCGGCCCACAGAACTCCTTCTCCATGGGAATGGCCGTGGAACATACGACGCAGTGGCGGTGTTTAGGAATCGTGGACTTCTCTTCACGTTTGATGTACTTTGACATGGAGCCACGTGCTCAGCTTGGGTGCTTGGCTAATAAAACCTGCCGACCCCAATAAGACCTTGAGAATACTATGAGGGAGCTTCGCGTCTCTTTCGCCAGAACTTTCCCTCTTCCTCAGCGATTCCGCTGTGACGGCGTTCCCATGCCATGTGCGGCGAGTAATCGTCATCGCAAAACAACTGGCCGCAGTACTCGCATTTCTTCAGTTTGTCGAACTCGCGACCACATTTAGCACACTTAGGCAAGCTTGGCCCTCGCATGAACACAGGGCACCAATACTAAAAAAGTGAGATGTGCCCCAATATTCATGTCTTTGGGGGCCTCGGCAATTGAAATGCGAGAAGTGTGGGGCCGATGTTGACCTTCCGTTTAGGTGCAACTACTGTGAACACCTTTTTTGCCCAGAGCACAGGCTCCCGGAGATGCATGAGTGCAGCGAGACTTGGCGTGTGAAAGCAGTCAGATCAGCCAGGGTAGCCATGGCACCGGTTCAACCCTCGGAAACGCGTAGCATGCTTCTGCCGCCAAGGCGACAGCAGGTTCGTTTCGGGAGGACGGAGTTGCCTCACCTCATTGTCGGGACTGCGTTGGTCACGGCTGCGGGCGTTTCGTTTTACGTGACGAGCCCGGCTGTGGCGGGGACTCTGGGAATTCTAGTTTCCTCCGTCATATTCGCTCTGGGCTTCATCCTGCACGAGCTTGCACACAAGTACGTTGCCCAAGGCTACGGCCTGTGGGCTGAGTTTCGCGTTAACTTGATGGGCGTTATGCTCACCGCACTCTCTATTCTATCACCCATAAAGTTCATCGCCCCAGGCGCGGTGATGATAGCGGGCTACGCCGACAAGGCCAGGCTGGGCAGAACCGCTCTCGCCGGCCCCCTCGTAAACGTAATAATCACGATCAGCCTGCTGCTTGTGATACCATTTCTCCGAAACACTTGGCTTTATGCAGCCTTGGTGGCAGGGGCCGCAGTCAACGCCTTCCTAGCAGTATTCAATTTGATTCCATTCGCAGTGTTTGACGGACAAAAGGTGTACTCTTGGGATCGACGTTACTGGGCTATGCTGCTGCTCGTTTCCTTGGCACTCACCGTATACACGAACTTTGTGCTGCGGCCTCTCTAGCCGACACTCGCAATCTAGTCTCGGATGACTCTCAGCAGGAGGAAAGCACCAAGCAGGAAAATTGCCAACGAGACTATTGCGGCCTCGGCGATTTCCAAGTTCAACCTATGCATGAGTATACTCGCAAGATAGCTGGGGGACATCATGAGCCCTGCGCCGGCGACCGCCATTAGCACGTCGCGCACTCCACGTTTTCGCGGCTGTTGCTGGGACATTGCCTTGACACCCAGAGACCTGCTCGTTTGTTGATATTCCGAAAGGGGATTTACCGTAGCTTGTACGACAGATAATAAAGACTTAGTTTGCTGGACATTGCTGGCTGGGTTCGGCTGAGGTTTGGGTTGGGAGGCTTTGTTGGTTGGGGG
>CAZYOZ010000032.1:0-21499 GCA_964649235.1 uncultured Candidatus Bathyarchaeia archaeon | reverse complement strand
ATGGTCTAGGAGAATCCAGGTGGACGCGATGCCACATCACTATGGCTTTGGGCTTTGGTACCCATGGTACTGGGCTTACCCACACCCATGGTACTACGGCTACTACGCCTGGTACGGCTACCCACACTTCGCCTACCCATGGCATTGGGCTTGGCCGTACTGGTATTGAATCCGCTACGGATCCATGCCTACTTTCCCCTTCTTTACCTTCGAAAACATCAAAACGGAAATCAACAGCCACAATCCTGAGGCGTGGAATTCAAAAGTGAAACACGGAGTCTTCGTTTCGAGCATCAAATACTCCTCCAAATTCGACCATACAACACTTGTTTCAGGCATCGCTCGCACATGTTCACAACGAGGCATCGCAGTAAGGCCCGAGCCAACTCTTCCAGGTGGAAAACGCGCCGACTTGGCTATCTCAGTGGGAGACGGTTGGACCTACATAGAGGTCAAGACAAGGGCGAACGGTTATTCAGGCCGTAAGCGAGGGCTTTCTCTTAGGCAGAACTTCCTGAGGGAGATCCTAAGGCTCAGGGCGCACTCATTGAAGCAGCTGCCCGCGAAGGAATCTTCTCTAATGGTGTTAGCGATGTCTGAATCTTCAAGCCGCCGGAAGACGATTGGCAAGATTGCAATCGCGAATTCCCTTGCCAGTAAGTTTTTCGATCATGGCTCTGGACGAATTCTTGGTTTGATGATTTTTGCACCTTTCCGGGATCCTAACGATTCTAACTCGATTTGGAAGTATGCTTCTACCGTGATTCGGAATCCTCACCGGAGGAGGGCCGTTGAGCCTCTGGACGAGCTGTGCAAGGTTCAACTCTAGAAGAGAATGAAAAACGAACTTAATTACGGCCCCTTCCCTAAACAGCCTTGGAAACCTATGCAGCAACTCGCGTCCCTTCAGTCAAAACTAAGAGAAACCATCCGGCTCCTTAGGGGCAAGTATGTCTCATTTGACGAAGCCTACAGCACGTATACGGCGCAGTACGGGGAAAACTCTGTCAAAGTCTATGAGCCCTTCAAAATCAGCGCAACCATCGACCCGGTTAGCATAATTCTCGGCCGAACAACACCATTGTTCTACAGGGACTCAAAACGGACTATAACCGGAAGTCTGAGTTCAATTACAATAGATGCAGAGCAGTTCTACGTTCTGGGAAGGCGGGAGCCACCGGACTCTAAGCTGGTGGTATGGTCAGTCACGGAGGAAAGCGAAATGGAACTCTATGATGCCCGTGTAAGAGTTATCCCGTCGAGAGTTCACGCAGCGATCTTCGCAGTCGAGGGAGGAAACGTATTTTTCTCAGATCTGGGTAGCTCTTCTGGCTCTATCTTGGCCGGGGAAACGCAAAAGCCTGAGCCATTCATCACTTTGTACGCCACCCCACGGGCGGACGTTCACCGGGTAACCATGGATCCAAAGTATAGAAAGCCAGTAGCAGGTTGAACGACCGAAACCGTCAACAGGCGCTGCGAACTCTTACGCAGCTCCTTTTAGAGCAAAGCTAAATTCTTGGTTCACTTGCAGTTTGACGTGAAGGTACCGGGGGAGCTGGGATAACCCGGCTGAGAGGACGGCTGCGACTGCCGTCGACCCCGCGAACTTGATCCGGGTAATGCCGGCGTAGGGAGTGTGCTAAGTGAAGACTCATCTGTCGAATTCTTCGCAGTCAACGCCACCGCCCTCGGAAATCTTCAATCGCACATTTGGAGGTGAGAGAGGAAGATGAAAGAACAGGGCAAACTTGCCACAGGGAGAACTACAACTGGGATTGGATCTAGAACAAAGATGCTAGCCGAGATGGCGGTTGCAATTGCTCTTGGCACCGCGTTGAGTTTTCTCAAGTTTTCAATCTGGCCGCAAGGAGGTTCAGTAACGGCTGCAAGCATGGTACCTCTCTTCTGGTTCGCCTTGAGGCGAGGGGCGAAGTTGGGAATAACAGCTGGAGTTGTATACGGCATGGTTCAGTTGGTCCAGGAGCCATTCATCGTTCATCCGGCTCAGGTTCTTCTTGACTATCCAATTGCCTTCGGCGCGCTAGGCCTCGCGGGATTGTTCAGTGATCACGCAACTCTGGGTGTTGCCTCAGGCATTTGTGGGCGATTCCTAGCCCATTTCGTGTCTGGCGTCATTTTCTTTGCAACCTACGCTCCTGAAATCTATCTAGGATTAAACATAGGAGCAAACGCATACGCGTACTCGGCACTTTACAACGGCTCATATCTCGTTCCGGAACTTGTCATCAGCCTGACGCTCATCGCAGTGCTGACGAAAAGAAACCTGATCGGCCTCTACAAATAGAAGACGCCTAACGGTGGATCAGCCCAACGAAAGATGCGAGTCTGAAGGGCACTCGATAGGAACTGGGAAATAGGAACCATCCCGACTATCCGTTTGCTTCCAGAGCCCTAGGCCTCGGAGTCGGAATAGCGGACAGGTTGGACTGTCACTTCATTTCGCGTCCAGTCTTCTTCGCGACATACGAGCCTAGAGGAATGAACCCGGCACTTAGGCGACTCCAGTCTTTCTTTACCAGACTTTCCCCAATTGGCACCTCTCATTCGAAGGGGAATGCTGGCTGTTTTGAGAGAGGTTTAATGTCGAATTCTCATACCTGCATGAGAAAAGAGAGGGCCACTATGGTGCTCAACTTCGGCAAGCCTGGCAGCAGGTTCTTGGAGAAGGTTGTCTTTGCAAGACTCGGGGCCAAGCGACCCGAGGTCCTCGTCGGACCGAGATTTGGCGTTGACAATGCTGTGCTCAGAATCGGGGAGCGACGTGTTCTGGTCGTAACGACTGACCCGGTCTCATTCATACCAGAGTTAGGGCCGGCAACTTCTGCTTGGCTTTCCGTAAACCTCTTGGCATCGGATCTCACGACAAGCGGATTCGTGCCTCAATACGGAATCTTCGACTTCAACCTGCCACCCGAAATGGAGCCGAGAACTTTCGCTGATTACTGGGACGCTTTCCACGGGGAATGCGCAAGGCTGGGCATCTCAATTGTCGCGGGTCACACGGGCAGATACCCTGGATGCAATTACACCGTAATCGGAGGTGGGGTACTGTGCTCAGTCGGCGATGAGAGGCAATACCTTCTCTCCACAATGGCTGAGAACGATGACGACATAATTCTGACCAAGGGTGCAGCTGTGGAAACTACGGCGGTCCTCACGCGGGTATTTCCCAAAACAGTCAGAAAGGCTCTGGGAGCGGAACTCTTCGGACGAGCCAAGAGATACTTGCGGAAAGTGACCACGGTGAAAGATGCATTGGCCGCGGCTGCAGCAGGTGTTCATCAGAGAGGTGTCACGGCCATGCACGATGCTACTGAGGGTGGCATAATCGCTGCGGTCTTGGAGCTCGCGAACGCATCCCAGCTAGGTGTGGAACTGCGTTTGGATGACATCCCTGTTTCTGAGGAAACGGAGGCACTGTGCAAACTGTTTCGAATTGATCCAATGACCTCGCTCAGCGAAGGGAGCCTCATCGTGACGTGTGGATCTAAAAGGACCAGCGGTGTTCTCAGGGCTCTAAGGAGGAACGGCGTGCCTGCTTGTGTGATTGGCAGGCTGACGGGAAAGGGAAGAGGTGCCTACGGGATTTCCGCAGGTCGCAGGTTTCGACTCAAATATCCTAGAGCCGACCCGTATTGGAAGGCCTATTGGAAAGCTATGGTGAAGGGCTGGAACTGAAGCCGGAGTTCACACGGATGACCTGAACTTCAGGTAGCCAATTCGCCCAATGCATTCCCTGCACCAGAACTGGTTTCGCTCAGGCGAATATTCTGCATAGGCGTCAACGACCACGCGCTTGCACTGAGCGCATTGCAGCAGGAGCATTCGCTTCATTTTGTGGAATTTCAAGTCCTTATGGTGCTCTTGCCACGCGGAGTCGCCGTACTCAAACACCGAATTGCAGACCTCGCAAAAGAAGAAGCTCCCCACTACGGCTAGTTCTCGAGATTTGAAATCGCTGGCTTCGGCGGATTCTTGCATACCCTAGTCCTGCGGGAATTTCTCACGCGAAGCATTCGAGCCGTACATATGCTTTTGGTTGAAGAGACTCGGATAGAGGTGCTTCTGTCAGGCGGGCTTGCCGCTTGATCTCCAAGCCACTACCCTAGTCGGGTTGATCTGAATGATAGGGCGATTCTTCAACTTCATGATGCTGTACTGGCGATACTTCCTCCTCAGAAGTAACACGGCGCGGCGGTGGAAGCGGCCTCTTGAAATTATCCTCGCACGTCCCTCCACGATGACGTAGCACAATTTCCGCCAATCCTCAGAATAATGATCGACTACGAGCGAGACCTTCGGGTTCTCTTTGATGTTTCGTACCCTTCGCAACTGCAGCGGGTGGGAACGTTTTGGTTTTTCGTCGATTGGGCTGTAGATTTTTTTCGTGTCGAGAGTGAAGCAGACCGGGATAACGTGGGGTCTTCCGTCAACGCTTGCTGTGGCGAGGTGTGCCAAGCGGGCTTTCTGAAGGATTTGGCCTGTCCATTCTCTCTTTCTTTGCAACGACATATCCATCGGGTCCGAAGCTCTTAATATCATGAGCTGTTCAGAGGCGAGTTAACCTTGCCTATCTTCTTCACAATTCGACAGGCCAACATGCTTCTTCCCGAGGTCAGAGGAATTGTGGAGCGGGTTATCTCGATCAAGTCAGAGGTCGATGAGAAGGCCGATGACCAGGAGATGACGGGGACTATGGAACAGTTGGAGAAGGAAATCGAAAAGCTCGAGGATTTTGGTTGCGTGCTCAAGGACATGACTACGGGCCTTGTTGACTTCCCAGCCGTTAGGTTAGGAAAGCGTGTTTGGCTTTGCTGGAAGCTGGATGAGAGAGCAGTCTCCTTTTGGCATGGACTGAACGAAGGTTACGCTGGCAGGAAGCCTGTTGAAAATGAAGAGGAGTTCTACGGAGATGACTTAGCGCTGAAATCCCTTGGCGGCGAAGTCTTCTCGAAACCTCAAACCTAGAACCTGAAGTTGTTCGAAGAATAGGCGCCGCTTCGCCAGCAAACGAAACTGGAACTCTGGGTGCTCCAGGACAACTGAGTCTGGCTTGTTGATGCTGCTCACGAGAAGAAACGCTGTTCCGTCCGGTTCAAGATGTGATGGAAGGTCACGCAGAAATCTCTCTATCAGGATGCGGCCCATGGGTCCTGCATCTATGGCCTTGTCCACAATGCCCTCGCTCGGGACATATGGCGGGTTAAACAGAACATAATGAAACCTTTCCGGCACGTTTTGGAACAGGTCGGAGATTACTGCTCGTACTTCGACACCTAGCGCCTCGGCTACTTTCTCAGCTTGACGTGGCGCATTTTTGTCGATATCTGTCGCGGTCACTCTGGCACCGCGCAGCGCGCAGAATACTGCCAATATTCCTGAACCGGTGCCGATGTCCAGCACACGCTTTCCTTGTAGGGGTATGTTTGAGATGGCGTGAAGCATGAGGAAGCTGTCATCGCTTGGGTAGTAGACGCTTTTTGGGATATTGCTGATTGCCCGAAGAATCCTGAGGGTCTCCTCGGAATTCGAAGGTTTCTGCCTGAGAGTCGGACCGTTGCGTTCTGGTGTAGTGTTCATGGTTCTGCCATGAAGCGGATGAATTCTTCCTTCGTGCGGGGCCTCAGGGTATAGTTGTTCTGGCGCTCGTGGCCGATTGTGGACGAGGTCTTGCTTCCATAATCATGTCCAGGGTATACCTCGATGCTGTCATCCAACTTGAGAATCTTGTTGAAGAGGCTATCGTACATATCACTGGCGCTGCCCCCTTCTAGGTCGGTCCTGCCGCATTCACCCACAAACAACGTGTCCCCCGTCAGCAACTTTCCATCGACCAATAGGCAGATGTGGTCAGAGCAATGGCCGGGCGTATGAATCACGGTCGCCTTCAGGGACCCGATTTCGATAACATCTCCATCCCTGACCTCAATGTCCTTCTTCAGACGCGAGGCAGAGTGCATGACGATTTTGGCACCCGTACGTCTTGCAACAGCTTCATCGCCCTGAACGTGGTCGTGATGTGAATGAGTGTTGATAACGTAAATCACCTTCAACCCCAACCCTTCGCATAGGCGGAGAAGTTCTTCCACATCCCAAGCAGGGTCTACAAGGGCTGCTTTCTTCGAAGCATCATCTCCGATAACATAGGAGAAATTCTGAAACGTCCCCACAGGGATTTGCTTGAAGATCATTTCTGACACCAAGGAAACGAAGCAAGCTTTAAGCAGTTTTCTCTCAACTAACGCGAAGCCATGAACGGAACGTCTGATGTCATAATCTACGAACCTGACGTGTTGTTCTCATCAAAGATTGAAAGCGCTGCTCAGAGAGTCGGCGCCAGCGTGAGAGTGGTGGCCAATTTTGCAGAGGTTCTGAGCGAGCTAGCGACGGGAAAGCCCCGGGTCTTAGTTCTAAGTTTAGATGTGCTTGAAACAAGGCTGGGCGACTTGGAAGAGTTCATCAAGAAAAGCTGCTCCCGTTCGATAGGCTACTATTCACATGTGAACCCGGGTATAGCTGAGAAGGCGAAGCGAGTCGGCGTGGGCATAGTGCTTTCGCGGGGTGCCTTCCTGGCTAAGATGAACTCGCTCTTCGAAGAATTCGTTACGAAAGATAGGCCTAGTTAAGCGGCGAGCTCCCTTGCCTTCCTCATGTTGCCAACTTCGTCCCTACGTTCATCGATTGGTGTCTCCATTATGAAAGGTAGCTCACGTACTTTCTCGTGGTGCAGTAGGGCTCTGAAACCTTTTTCGCCAATGTAACCCATGCCAATATGCTCATGTCTGTCCCTCCTACACCCAAACCCACCCTCAGAATCGTTCAGGTGAATCACCTTCAACAACTCAATGCCCAGAACAGAGTCAAACTTCTCCAGCGTTTGACTAACAGCTTTCGTGTTTTTCAGGTCGTAGCCTGCGGCAAACGCATGCGCTGTATCGAAACAGACCCCGACACTGCGCCTGTTCTCAACCTTGTCTAGGATCTTCTTGATGTCCTCGAAAGTGGAACCCATGCTGTTCTTTGTGCCAGCGGTATTCTCCAAGAGGAGCAGAATGCTGCGGTCGTTGGAAGACAGGGCTGTGTTCACCGCCTTCACAATCCTCTCAAGGCCTATGTCCGAGCCCTTCCCAAGATGACTGCCAAGGTGCGTCACAATGTATTGTATTCCAAGATTGGCGCATCGGTCGAACTCGGCAACTAGTGATTTCAAGGATTTGTTGTAAAGGGACTTGTTCGGGCATGCAAGATTCGGCAAGTAGGGCATGTGTGCTACTACAGGGCTCAGACCGATGCTTCCGACTTTTTGCTTGAAATTCTCAACCTCTTCCTTGGCGAGCTTACGGAACTTCCAGCCCCGGGGGTTTCGCGTAAATATCTGGAACGTGTCACATCCCAGTTCCTTGGCGCGTTCAGGCGCCTGATCGATTGCTCCTGAAATCGAAACGTGCAAACCAAGCTTAACCAAAAAGCAATTACCAAGATGCTTCTGCAAAATGGTTGAATAAAAAAGCTGCCCGATTCAGCTTTCGCCTTCGAAGAACTCAAGCCCGCATCCCGGAAAGGTTGATATTACAACAACCACGCACCGTGCCGCGGTGGCCGCCGTAGCGTAGAGGAGTCCGAACCTCCACGAAACCTGGTAGCGTACAGACCCAAACATCGGGTACAAGGCTGTGGACCCTGCGGGAGGGGTTCAAAGCGTCGTTCTCGCGACGTGAAATTCCCCTCGGCGGCCCTCAAATAACTATTTGGAAAGGCCTGCCATCCAATGTGCGCTGTCGCGAAGACAGGTCCGCTTCGTATGCGATTGCGCGATGTTCTGAACTGCGCCGTTAATATCGTCGTCAATCTAGGTAGCGACTGTTGAGTCATGCGCCGGTTCGAAGATCTGTCTGGGTACGAGGTGAATCTGGCTGCTGCACATGAGCTAGTGGCACGCGCTTACACTTCGTCTGTTCTCATGAAACGCAAGCAGGTGTTGGGCGTTGTTCTTCTAGGAGGAGCAGCCAGAGGTTATGCGGATGAACTCTCAGAAATCGATTTGTCGATATTCCTCTCGAAGAGACGATTTGGGAAAATTCCGAGCGGAGAGCACATTTGGAGAGGGTATCTGCTAGATAATGATCTGTACGTATATCGGAATGAAATCAAGGCCCAGTGGAGCCAGGAAAAGAGACAAGCCTTCTCTGAAGGGAAGATTCTGTTCGAGAAACGGAAACAGATGACACGACTACTTGGGACGAAACTGGCCCTGAACGCTGCCGAGAGACGAAACGTCATTATCGAGAGTCTGCTATTCTTCGAAGACAGGATTGAGGATGCTGATGTGGTCTGGCCGAAGCGAGGGCATCTTCCTAGCGCCCATTACGCTTTGAACAGGGCAGTTGAATATCTGCTAAGAATTCTCTATGCTTACAATCACAAGTTCCTACCGGGTGACAAATGGAGGCTATACTATTCGTATCACCTGCCCTGGTTGCCCAGGGGTTATCCGGAACATATGAGCAGAGCCATGACTGTTCGGAATCTTACTCGTACTAATTTGAGACGTAGGGTCTTGGCTCTGAAACGGCTTGATCAGGCTTTGCGAAGAAGATTAAATCAGGACCGGATCCTTCCAAGAAATGTCTACAGATACTGTGTTGAGAAGCTCTGGACTAGAGAACGAAATGAGCGCTAGTGGAAAGCAGGCAGCACTGGCCTAGGGAGGAGTCGTGAGTCTGATCGACAGGATGCTTCGCCGAACTGGGGCGGGCCTTTGTGAAATTTGCGAAAAGAGAGTTGCTACGCGCAAAGCGAAGTTCACAGCTCAATATGTTCAGTCATCGCCCGCTGCTGTGTTTGAAGAGGAGACTATGGCTGGCGCGGAGATAGCGAAAAAGGTCTGCGAGGAGTGCGCGAATTTTCTTCAGCACGCCAAAAATGTCAGCAATTTACAGGTTGAACGATTGTAGAATCCAAGTGAGCTTGTAGAGTTCTTCGCTTCTGTTTCCGGGAAGGATTAAAGGCGCGGGCCTTTTTCTTAGGCGGCGTGGGCCGGTAGTTCAGCCTGGTATGCCAAATGCGATTGGGCCGAAGAACGTCCGGTTTGCAAGGCAGAACCAAAACACCGGAAGGTCGCGGGTCCGAATCCCGCCCGGTCCACCACTCGTTGTCGGTCTGTCGCAGAATTGAGAGTGTGGCACAAAAGGGTCACAAAGAATAGGGGAGGCATAAGAATGCCACAGTTGAGATTCAATCGGTCTATCTTAGAATCCAAACGTGCACCGCGCACCAAGACTCTCTTCGAGAAGTTTGCAGAACAGTAACTGACAGACGATTCAAGCTGTTGTATCTCAGATATGAGGAGCAATCCTCTCTGTTATCACATTTAGTGCAGCGTTCAAAGGTCCCAGTAGGAAAACGCCAACGAGGATGAGCAACAGAAGGTAAACAACCCAAAGCGCATAATCTTCGGTGGTATTGCGTGAGCTCTGTACGCTGGACATGTAGGCTGTGGCTATCGCTACAAGCACAATTAATACGACTACTACGACTGCCCTTCTGAAGAGACCCTTCAACCCCCCCTCTTCCCAAACACGATATGTTGAAGGCGCTTAAGCTCTTAGCTCCAAACCCGAAGTCAGGTTAAGTTCGGAAAAGCTTCCTGCAGGCACTGAAGATTTCCAAAGCATTATCAAATGCCGCCTTAGCCTCCTGTTTGCTGACCAATTCGTCCGGCGGTCTTCCCATCTCCTCAAACCCATACATACTCGCTTCCCGTTTCTCGGCCAGCTTTCGGGAAACCTCAGCGAAGGCTGGTATAAGTTGCGAGAACCTTGCCGGAAAACGTTGAGCAGACCTGAGTAGCACTTCGCTTACGTCGTGAAACTTAGGGTACTCTATGCCCTTGAGTCTGAGGGCTGCTTTGAGCGAGAGCTCCACAGTCTCTTGGCTCTGTCGCAGGCAGTAGGCGTACTTCTTCTCTTTCAACGCGCGTTGCGCAGTCTGGATGCGGTTTTGAGCCTCGCGCAGAAGGCTTCGGGCGAAACTGATCAAACGGCTACAAGCGGCTCCTCGCCAATTTCGCGGTTAAGAGACCAGTACCAGCGGTCCTTATCGAGCCAGAAACGTTTAGCCCCCTGCCTCTTGAGCCTCCGCCGCAATTCGCCCAAGATATGAGTAAGAAAGCTGCTTCTGTCGTAAACAATCATGGCATCCTCAACCATGTCTAGGTAAAGCGGCCTAAACCTGGCCGCCTCTTCTCGGGTCAGGGGAAACCAGCTAATGTGACACTGAACTCTTTGCGAACCCAGCCAATCCAGCTCCTGCTTGACCTTGCCCGAGTACTCTAGGTCGGCGAGTTCATCGATCCGGCCTGTGATGGTTTTGCGGAAATCCGCAACCACAAGCATGTCGAGGTCACTGTTCAAGGCTGCGGTTCCCCTCGCAACGGACCCGAAGATCGCCACGGAACATAGGCCGCCGCCGTAATGGCGTTTCAATGCACCCAACGTGCAAGCGACCAGGGTCGCATATCGACCCTGCTTCGGTATCATTGAAGCTTCTTGGCCGAATGCTAAGACCGCAAGGTCGGGCCTGAGGAGCCTGTACGAACGTTTCCTACCTTCCCTGGCGAAGACAACCAACCAGCCTTTCCTGCGAAGAAGGCTGAGGATCAGCTTGATGTTGCCACGCGCCGCAGCGCCAGCAGCCTGCTCGAAAGTGAACAATTCGTCTCCATATGCGCTGTAGAGGCTAGCAAACGCGGCGCCAAGCCAGCGGGGAAGCCAGGAGACACGCAACGCCATCGCGGGAAAAGGCTCTCAGGTATGCTATAAGAATACCTAGAACCGAAGTCTTTCCCCTGGCGCACAAGTGGCTGACAAAAGGAAAGCGTCAGACAAGTAGACGACACGTGCAGAAAGGTCGAGTAGCTCAAAGCCTAACAGACGTAGGAGTCGCAGAAGAAATCTCATGAGCTACGAAATTACAGAAAAAGGGCTGCGCCCAATATGTGTTGCATGTGACACATTGCGGAGGAAACCCCAAGAACTAGGGAATTGAAAGTTAAGGCCTGTACAGCGGGAAAGCCATCCCCCCACCCCTATCCCAGCCAGCTGGTGCAACGCCAAGCACGGAAAATGCCCAAACCTGACCAAGAATCAAGCCCTCAAGAATTGACCTCTTGATGGACCAACGCTATTTTGCAGCTCTTGGGCGAGGCTGTAATCCTCGGCCAAGTTGAGTGTCTTCGAGCTGATGAAGGGGCAAAGATTCGGAGGCCCCATCGCAAGATCGACCGGTTCTTGGAGGAACTGTTCAAGTTGAAGCGGGGGTAAAAAGGTCCGCGAGTTGGCCTTTGTCTGCGAAAGTTGCTGAAGAAATGCCGGGAGCTATGGAATTGAAAGTGAGGGCCACACGGACGACATGGGACCGTGTGACGTCGAAAGTGTGGACCTAGAGAATCGCCGGAGGCGGCGCGGAATAGAGCACTGGTACAGGAAACCTGTACGTGACATTGTTCAGCGGATAGTAGACGAGCGGCTGAGGGGTGGGCGGGTACATGGGAGCACCGTAGATCGGTCTAACGAAGAAAACGAATGTCATTTCGTTGCACCTTTCGCTTATAAGCCCGGAGGAGTTGTCATAAACGTTTCGCGGCGGCATCGTGAGTTTGTGCTGGTTTCATCTTGAGCTTCCCTCTATAAATCAACAACTTAGTGTCAATGGGTTTTGACTCGCCGATGCATGTTTAATGCCTATTCCGCAGCCTGAACGTGGCTGAGTATGCGAATTCTTGCTTGCGTGAAATGCGGCAACCGTTATGTGATTCGTTGACGCAGCCTTAATGTTCAACGAGGCCGTGAAATGGAAACTGCACCTGCCCTAGTGCCAGCTCCCCCTCTTGTAGTCGACAGGTCGAAGCCCGTAATCATTCGACCCCCGGAAGTTGGCTCTGCCCACGATTTTGCCGTCATAGGCTACATACTAACGTTGATCCTGACAGTGCCCTGGCTTGTCATTTCCCTAGTCATCGGAGGCATCGGCTTAGCAGCATACCTGGGTTACACAATTTTGCCGCCTGTTTTGCCACCATACTTGAGCGCAATGCCATTCATCGGCCCTCTGCTCGCATTCCTGATCTTCACGCTGTCACCCTCATTCATCATATACATTGGCCTCGGAGGCGGCGCCTTGCTAATCATGATAATTTTCCTTGCAGTCATCTACCTCACAACTGTGCGGAACATCAACAAGGGAAGGTATGAGAGAGCTCGCAACGCATCGTTGTTCTGGGGCGTGCTGTTCCTGATTCCAACCTTCTTCATCGTTCTATCATACCTGTTGAGTGGAACCATAGTTGCAATTTTGCCGGCATTCTTCTTCCTCCTAACATACGGCCGACTCGGGGAGGTCATAGCAAAATATGGACCCGTGGCAGTCATGGGCGAAGCTGTTCCGGGCATGCCGTTTGCTGGTCCCCCAGGCCCGCCTGGACCGCCAATCGGCGCTCCAATCCCCGCAGCTCCGGGTGGTCCTCCTGTCCCAGGGATGCCCCCAAGTATGCCCCCAGGGATGAGCGGGCCCGTTCCCGCTGGACCGGGTGGTCCCGGAATTCAACCTCTTACCGGTGTGGCTCCGAGAATTCCGCTGTGCCCGAACTGCAGCAGGGAACTATATTATTCCGCGAACCATCGACGCTGGTACTGCATGACCTGCGATAACCCAGCAGGTCACCGCTAGGTTCCATCAACCAAAAATCTTCAGCTGCTTGACCTTTCCTAGGTAGGTACCGTCAAGCAGGTGAACTTCCGCTTCATTGATGTCGATAGCCCCAGACCTCAGCAGGGGTCCTAGGCGTTCACCTGCATGTGACTCCTCGATTCTGCGCGAATTGACTGGCCGCCCACCTAGAAAATCGTTGAACGGCGGAACGAAAACGCACCTCACAACCGCTAACCTCACATGATACTTTTCCCGCAGAACCTCTTCCAAATCTCCCGTCAACGGAACCCCAGCCGCCTTTAGAGTCCCACGGAGAAGCATCCTAGCATCGCAGGGAACCGTAACCCAGGCTGGCTTCGTCAGCCTGTAACCGAGAGCATCCCGCAATGTAACAGCGGGGTGCAGGTGACCGAGAATCAGGGTTGCGCAACCGAGAAGCTCAGGGGATGGCCAAGCGTGTCCGTGGAGCAGGCCGAATCGGTTCCAAAGGTTAATGCCAGAAGAATCCAACAACTGGACTTTCGAAGGAGTCAGCGGTTCAAGATTACCATCGTGATTTCCCAGGATTACTTGAATTGTTGGGACAAGCTTGGTCAATTCTTCGAAGAAATCTGGAACATCACGCCACTCTTCGAGTTCAGCGCCTGTAACGCTGTGCTTGACGTCGCCTAGGAATATCAGCCGCGAAGGTTTCTCGTCTTGCATGATCTTTCTCAGCCGTTGAAGCATTTTCCCCGTCTGCGACGGAACATGGATCCCTTGCTGTGCAAGCGATACCTCCCAACCGATGTGAAGATCTCCGACGACGACAACCCTTTCAGTTCCCCGTCGGAGCAAAAGGGCTGGCTCAGCCCCAATCGGCTTGAGAGGATTCATGGCAGATTTCTTGCCAGCAATACTCAGGCGGTATGCTAGTTATGTTTTCGACGAGCACGAAAGGAGACAAAAGGTTAGATAGGTTCTGGTATTTTCCACCAGCGCGTAGCCCGGTGGTGTAGCGGACAGCTCAGCCCGCAAAAGCAAGGCTTCCGCCCTTGAGTAGCGGGCTTTGGATCCCCTCTGCAGTGAGGAGATACCCGCCGACGGGAGTTCGAATGGTGCGCTCGATGCCAGAATATCTCCCCCGGGCTACCATCTCACCGCAAGAACTCCGAATGGGTCTGCCGGGGCTACTTCATTTTGAGGTCGATCCCAACAGTCCTCTTGATGAGCTGTGCCAGTGTATCGGCTTGGGTTGTTGGAGCACCCTTCGATGGGATTGAAACAACCAGCGGAAACTCCTTCTTTGTTCTCTCCAAAAGTGGTTTTATCCACTCGAAGACCGGTTCGGTCACCATGACCAGCGAGATGTTTTCGTCAGAATGGACCTGTCTGAAGACCTTCTCTGCTTGGCTTCTATCTCTCACTGCGTAACTGTTCTTGATTCCGCTAACCTTGAAGTAGGTTGAGGTCTCGCGGTCCGCGATCAGAGCGATCTTGCCCAAGGCTTATCAGCTAAAATTGTTTCAAAACGTCCTCGCGTTCAATAATATGACCACAGAAGTAACAACGCAGCCGTATGGGTTCGCGTTGTTCGACAGTGAATTGAGGTTCGACTGGCTCCCGCGAATTTGATACACAAGATGGATTATCGCACGTAATAATCCCGCGAATCAATGATGGAAGTTCAACTTTCTCCTTTGAAGTGACGTCATAGTTGCGGATTATGTTGATCGTTGCGCGGGGAGCGATCAGCGCGATTCTATCCACTTCGCTGGGTTTAAGTTCCCTGTTTTGAATCTTCACAATATCTTTACGCTTGTAGCTCCTGCTTTCAACATTCATTGCGGCGGTAACGACTTCGCCATCTTTCCCGTTAATGCCAAGGATCTTCAGCACATCGAGTGCAAAGCCAGGTGTAATGTGGTCGATCACAGTTCCGTCCTTGATTTTCCGAACGAAGAGTTCTTGCCTTGTCTGCAATCCTAGTCCATCAGTTCCTATGGCTTCCAACAATTATTTAACCATGAGAAGCAACAACTCGCTGGCGTAGTGAAGTGGAATTCACAGGCAGGGACATCGTCTCCATTAAGGACTTTTCGCGAGAAGAAATCGACTACATCTTGACCACGACGGATGTCGTGGAGCCGATGGCAAGGAAAGGGTCGCATATGCTTGACAGTAAGATCATGGCGACCTTGTTCTTTGAGCCGAGCACCCGCACCCGACTGAGCTTCGAGTCAGCTATGTACCGATTCGGCGGCAAGTGTATCGGGTTCGCCGAGCCAAAAGCCGCCTCTGTCGAGAAAGGAGAGAATCTGGCGGACACCGTGCGGGTCGTGGAAAGCTACGCCGATGTCCTAGTAATTCGACATCCATTGGAAGGAGCAGCTCGGCTTGCAGCAGAATTCTCCTCTGTGCCCGTGATCAACGCTGGGACCGGGGCCGAGGAGCATCCGACCCAAGCCATGCTCGACTTGTACACTATGCGGAGAGAACTTGGAAAGATCGACGGCCTGAAAGTGGCCATGGTGGGCGACCTAAGGTACGGGCGGACTGTGCATTCGTTAGCATATGCCCTGTCCCTGTACGATGTCAACCTATACTTAGTGTCGCCGTCTCTGCTACAAATGAGAAAGGAAGTCCTGGAGGAAGTTAAGGGCCGAATCGATGTTCATGAACTTGAGGAGCTTGGCAAAGTGATTCCGGAAGTTGATGTCATCTACATGACCAGGATCCAGAAAGAGAGATTCGGCTCGCTGGAGGATTATGAGAAGGTTCGCGGGTCCTACAGGTTAACCGCTGAGGATCTGGAAGGGGCAGGGCCTAGGATGATAGTTATGCATCCTTTGCCGAGGGTTGACGAGATTGCGAGCACCGTTGACGTGACTTCGCACTCAAAATATTTCAAGCAGGTATGGTACGGCCTGCTTGTGAGGATGAGCCTAATTGGCTTGGTCCTAGGTGCTTTGAGCTGAACTTTGTTACCTAAGGTAACGCTTATATGGCCCCAAACCGCTTCAGATGACTAACAGATCAGAATTGAGGCTTGAAGTTCACCCGTCATCACGCAGGCGCCGAGTTCTCCCGATGCACGTAGTGAACTATGTGGCGTTTCGTGAGGACTTCCACGCGAAGGGTGAAGAAAGCGAGCTCCACCTACTCGAGAAGTTTCATGCCGCAAGATCTCTGTCCCAAGTAGAGGGTACTGACACTTTTGTTGACGCAGTCCTGTATGACCCCGCCAAACATGCACACAGGTTGACCGCAGACGTAGTCGGGGTCCAGAATGGCGGGTTAACGGCGGTCTTCTGTGAAATCCGGCCGCCCGGCGAGTCTCTGATTAAGGATTTGGAGATGGTTGATGAGGCAGAAAACTCGAAGGCAGTGCTGGTCTATCCCTTCAAAGTTGACTCCGCGCCATTAGATGCAAAGTTTCGAGAAGCAGTGAACAGCGGCAAGTTTGTGATCGAACATCTGAACTGGAGAGACAGAGTGCTCGAGAGAGCATTTCGCGAAACACTGGAACTCATGGATTTGCTCTGTAATGAAACCCGTGTGAAGATGCTTCTCCCACTTCTGGAGCGCCCGCAGGGGAAGAAGCATTTCAGAGAGGACATTAACCCGAAGCTAATCTATGAAAACGTTCCATTACTTCGGACACATAGATTGATAGACGAACTTGAGAACGACCTGTACGATCTGACCCCTATGGGGAAGACCATTCTCTGCGAATACCTGGCCTTCATTGAGAAGGTCATGCGCATCATGGAAGGAAGGGAACAGAAGGAAGAGTAGAACCTTGGTTTCGATGGCCGAACGTTTAGATTCATGTGAGGATTTCGGGGACGTATTCGGGTTAGTGAAGAGGTCCGCTGAGCGCTCTCTGGGAAGGCGCAGGGCGGGCCTGATGCTCTACCTGGCTAGGCTTCCCAAACACATAGGAGCTTACCACAGTGTAGGGACGAATGGGATCGTGATGAACCGCACGACTCTTGATATGGTGGCACGAGGTGCACGGTCTCTGCGTGAGATAAACTCGTATGTCTACTCAATTCTTCTGCACGAGTACCTGCACTCATTGGGTTACGTTGAAGAACGTGATGTTCGGCGGCTCGTCTACGATATATCGCTCGACGCGTTCGGCCCAGACCATCCTGCCACACAAATAGCCGCGAAGGGACCGGCTGTTTTCTTCCCGCAAATTGCGCTGACTGATATTCAGCCTGACACAGCTGATGTCGAGGTAGTCCCAGACCTAGAAAGAAGCAGCCGAAACTACATCAGTTGACCCAGATCCGACTCTAGCTTCATTGAGCCAGTTGATTGAATGAGTATTCCACCCTTTTGTCGACGGTTTTTCTCTTTGCTTCAGGCCATAGGCTAAAGGAGAGTAGCCCATAGGACGAGCGACCCAGATAGGTCAGCTTGTCCGACCCGCATCTGCTACACTTAGGTACAATACCTGCGTCTGTGTGATTGCATGCGCTGCAGGCTGAGTAGTTCGACGTATATGCGAGGAACCTGCAGCCCGACTCGAGCGCTTGCACCGTCAGTTTGACGAGCGCAGACGGAGTAGATGTGCCAGGTGCAGTGCAGATTATGTTCAAGTGGCCGCCTGGGGTTGCAGACTGGAACTTCGATTCAAGTTGGATCCGGCTTTCGATCGGGACTTTCGTTGTTAAAGGCAGGGTGGGCATGTCCATGTACTGGAATGGTCCCCTCGTTCCGTCCGCAACTATGGCCGCTCTTCCGTACTGCTCTATATCGAGCTCCGCGAGTCTCCCTGCTGCTTCGTCGCCAGGCCGCTGGGACACGTTGATTCTCATCTCCGATTCTTCGGAAGCGGCTTTGGCCATTTTATGGAGTTCCTGCAAGACCTTCAGGCCGAATTCGGTGGCTGCTCGGTCCTTATCCATCCGAAGTCCCGTGTGAGCGGCAGCCGCCTCGTTTAACCCCACGAATGATAGATTGTAGGCTGCGTTCTTCTCGTAGAAATATGGTGCCTGACTGCCGGGCCCAGCAAGGAGCGGAAGCAGCGGTTGCTTGAGCCTCTCGGCGATGAATTTTCTCTTCACCTTGAATCCTTCCACCGCCAGCGCGAATTGTTCTTTGAGAAGGCTGAAGAATTTCTCGTCGCTCTTCTTAGATTCGTAAGCTATTCTTGGAAGGTTCAGGAAAATTGTGTCCATGCTCCCTGTCCTTAAGCAATCTGCGTCCCAGTGCTGGGTCCAGTCGTCAGCCATCCTGAGCCCTGTTGCGGAGTAGCAGCTCCTTTCCATGTTGCTCACTAGCTGGAAGAAAGGCACGCTGCGGGCAGCAGCCAGTTGATGCGCCTTGTCAAGCAGAGCAGAGCCCTTGTCGGTCTGCAGTGCCTGCTTGCTAACTCTTACCAGAAGGTGGGGATGAACAGCTGGCCTTGACTCGGAGATTCTCCCGAATGCCTCGATTGTGGCCTCTGCTAGTCGCAATGCGTCTTCTCCACAATCACCATACTGGCCGGCGGCCTTTCCTCCGGGCCCTATCGCGTCTTCCTGTGAGAGGAAGTTTGGTGTCTCCAAGTCGATGACGATTGAGACGCCTGAGTAAGGGTCTGCGAACGCCGCGTCCCGCCGCATTGAAGTCAGGAAGTAGTACAACCCGTTGGCTAGTTCTTCTGCTGCTCTACCGTGAGCGAATGGCGACAGGAATGTGTTGAAGAATTCCACCGTCTGCTCACCTGATGTTTCTCCCGCCCCAATCCCTAGGGCGTAGCGGAAGAGCGCCAATGCTGATTCGAATGTCTCAGGCTGAGTCATGCCCGCCAAACTGTTCTTCAGGAAATATCGCATATCATGGACAACCTCGTTTGGCTTCAGAATCCAATTCTCCAGGTTCGCGATGTGTATTGCACCTGACAGGTGAGCATCCGCCAGCTTATGCGGCAGGCAGTTCAAGAGAACGTACTCCGATAGGACAGCCTTCGCTGAGGAATTGTGAACGTAATCTGAGCTGAGCTGCAATTCGCCGGCGTTCCTGATCAGTTGGGCAACGTCGTAGACGGGCATCCCCAGCCGGGTCAGCTTATGACGGTACTCCTCGAGTTTCTTCTCAATCAGGATCGCGTTGACAAATTCCCGAATGAGGGGTGCAGTCAAGTAGACAGTCTTCAGCCTTACAAGCCGGTCCTCCGCCTCCGCAGCTATCTCGTCAGCGATCTCCTGTGGCACGCCCGCTTCAACAACGAGCGACCTAGCTATCTTGTTCCTGTGAAACTCCTCTATTGCTAACCGTGATGTCCGAACATACAGTTTTCCTCGTTTCACGTTGACGTATTCATCGAGATCCCTAGCAAAGGTGACAATCATGCGGCCGAGTTCAGTCACCTCGTACTTCTTCGTCTTCTTGTCGAGTGTCACGAGGCCCGCATCGGTGAGGCTTCGAAGGTGATAAACGAATTTTCCTGCATCACGAACTGGGTCGAGTTTGAGCTGAAACATTATCTCTGTGTACTGAAGTTGTCCCTTTGTTGAGAGCAGCCGCAGAATTTGTAGTCTAACCGGTGCAGACGCCGCGTCGAAGATGTTGGCTCCGAGCTTCTCCGATGACCTAAGCAACACATTACCGCCTAGAAGGTGAATGACAGACAGCATAGGCATACGCTGACGTTTAAAAAATTGTAGTTACTGCGACTTTAGAGAAAAATCCATGGTTCTCGCGTTGTCTTGCAAATTGAGAATCTTTATCTGAGCTCAACTGTTCTGGTCGCCCATCTGTTGGGCCATTGAAGGCACACATCATGGATGAAGTCCGCATGCAAGAAAGCGATTACCCCATGCTGGAGAAGTTGGAAGATGCATTCGAGAAGAAGGACCTGGCATACTTCAAGAAATTCTTGGAACAATCAAAGCTGATGCCTCTGCTTCTGCGAGTGCATGCAGTTTGCATGCTCGAACACATCGGCAACGAGGATGTCGTCGGGGTTCTCTGCAGGGTCTTGAAAGATGACCCGAGCCCGCTCACAAGGCATGAAGCAGCCTTCACTTTGGGACAGTTGGGTTTCCGATCAGCAGTTTCAGCGCTTATCGATGCGATGCTTCACGATCCGAGCCCTATCGTCCGCCACGAGTCCGCTGTGGCACTGAGCTCCATTGGCGACTACTCCGCGCTCCCACGGTTGGAAAGAGCAGTCAAAGATGAGGACGAGGATGTCAGAAATTCTGCCCTGATTGCTTTCGAATATCTGGCCTACTACAAGAGAAAACAGGAAAGCGCGGCTGAGGGGCCGACGCCGGTCAAGCCCAAAATTAGGCTATGAGAAATTTCTGGTCTGTAGCGAGTGAAGGCAAGCTGCGACCCGGAAGGGTTTAAGGTATTGGCCTGAGCGTTAGGGGCCTAGGGGCGGTGGTCCAGACCCCGCATGAACCCTGCGTGGGGATAACATGGTCTAAGATTGCGAACGTTCGCCTTCAAACCGGTCTCGGGACCACGCACCACGGCGAGCACACCGGTGATCGAGGGTTCAAAATGACCAAGCAGGTCATGAGAATCCCTCCCGCCCCACCATGATTTTCATCGCCGGCTCGTTCTAGGGCCAGTAGTCCAAGCGGTCGCCGAATTGCGATAAGTGCCATACGCGCTTCAATCCGCGTCTGCTTCCGGAGTCGGACACATCTGAGAAAGAAATATGAAGCTACGCCGCGGACATCGAGACAAGCATTGAGCTACCGCTCTTCACAATTAATTGAATCGGAACGGGCAGGAAGTAATGCTTAATATAAGGCATGCCGTGTTTCGCTGTTTCACACTCGAAAACTCGGAGTCCAGGATCGATGATTCAGTTTGACGCGTCTTCTGGGTTTCGTGAACATTTTTGTCGAGTCGCCTACACTGGACGACGTAGTTCAAGCGCTCTCTAAGCTTCCTAACGTTGAAGAACTCTACGAAGTAACCGGAGAATTCGACGTAATCGCTCTTGTTTCAGCGGCGGACATCGAGGAATTCAGAGATTTCCTGAAGAACAAGCTCTTGAAGATCAAAGGCGTGAAGAGTACAGTGACCTCCATCGTTCTGAGCGCACCGAAAGGCCCTAGAAATAGTTCGAGCTCATCTTCGAGTTCGCGCTAGCGACTCCTTTTTCTCAAATCGAGGCTGAATAACCAAGCATAGACGTGAGTTTCGGAAGAGTTCAGTGGTGCTGAAACGATTTGATCGACCTCATTCAGGCTTCGGTCGTAGGCGTGATCTTCGCTTTCGTTCTTGCCGTGGGGCGTCTGCTTGCACCTTA
The DNA here is from genome assembly GCA_964649235.1 of uncultured Candidatus Bathyarchaeia archaeon. Lineage (GTDB taxonomy): Archaea > Thermoproteota > Bathyarchaeia > 40CM-2-53-6 > 40CM-2-53-6 > FEN-987. The sequence continues at coordinate 522 of CAZYOZ010000032.1, read as the reverse complement.
CGTCAGGCGGGTGTTTGGCCGGGCGCCAAGCCGTGTTGACAGGTTTCTGATTCCGGTCGAGAACTCGATCTACAGGCTCGGGGGAGTGAACCCGAGCCATGCCATGGATTGGAAAGAGTACTTCTTGTCCTTGGTCCTGCTTAATGTCCTTCAGATGTCACTTGCGTTCCTGGTATTTGTCTTCCAAGGCAAGCTACCACTGAATCCCCAAGGTTTTCCAGGTTTGTCCTGGGACTTGGCATTCATGCAAGTCATCTCATTTGGAACCAACACCAATCTTCAACATTACAACGGCGAGAGCGCGCTCTCGTACTTCAGCCAGATGAGTGCAGTTCAGTTCCTGCAATTCACGTCGGCCGCATCAGGCATTTGTGCTGCGGTGGCCTTTGTACGCTGTTTCATGGGTGGTTCCAAGGACTTGGGGAATTTCTATGTGGATTTCGTGAGGTCACTAACTAGAATTTTGTTCCCGATTTGCGTCGTCGCTGCCCTTGTGTTTGTCCTGCTCGGCGTCCCCCAGAC
>CAZYOZ010000031.1:13747-21946 GCA_964649235.1 uncultured Candidatus Bathyarchaeia archaeon | reverse complement strand
CAAGAAGACCGTCCCGCCACAATTCTCCTGGAAGAAGCAGGAAAAATCGCCGCAGTCACCATAGCCGCGGCGGTCGCTTTCATCATTCTTAGAAAAAGGAAATTGCTCTGACGTGCCTACGGCACTAACGCACCGCTTAAGCAGGCTGAGCAATCCGACCAAGTAAACAAAGAAAACCAAGAAGCATCGAGTATTTCGTCGAGGCTTCGGTTTGCAGAGCACGGCGCAATACGCCTTCACTTTCCTCTTAATGTTCGCCATCGGCCTCGGCGTGCCCATCTCTCCCCTCCTCGCGTCCAAGATGGGTGCAAATTGGGTTGAGATCGGGTCGATGGGAATAACGTGGGGGTCAGTGTTCGCGCTTTCCGCGTTCTTGACCGGGAGGCTTTCCGACAGAATCGGGCGAAAACCTGTCCTGGCTCTCAGCGCCGCGCTAAGCGCGCTCGCGGCCTTACTGTTCCTGCGTGCAGCCAGTGTGCTCGACCTCATTGGGATCAGGGGGCTGGAGGGCTTGGCTTGGGCATGTTTCTGGCCTCCGATGGAGGCGCTGGCAACAGAAACATCCGGTGCAGAGCGGTTAGGCAGGGGAATCGGCCTCGTGACGACCGTTTACTCGCTTGCCTTCGCAACAGGGTCGTTCATGGGAGGTTACATTACAAGTATCGTTGGGTTCCCGGTTGTCTTCGCTTCCTATCTCGGCATATCATCTTTGGCCATACCGATGGCATTGCTCATCGAAGCGCCTAGACTAGCACAAGCGCCCAAAGCAACTCTGCGTGCGACGCGGGTGAAAAGGCTCTTCTCTCGCAATTCTGCCATGGGTTATTTTCTCGGGGCTGCGTACACCTTCGGATTTGCCAATGTGTGGGTCTTGCTCTCAGTCTACGCGGCTGGCATTGGAATCGCGGTTTTCTGGATCGGATTCACCTTCTCGATATTTTGGTTAGGAAGAATTCTTGGGGCAGCTGGCGCAGCAGGCGCCTCTGACAGGTTCGGAAGGAAGCATACGGCAATTTTGGCTCTGGGAGGTGGATTTGTCGGGTTCATACTGATCGGGCTTGCCCGCGAACCGCTCTTTCTCGCCGCTGGCGCTCTACTGGCCGGCTTATCAATTGGCGCCGTTTTCCCCGTGAACGTGGCGATCATTGCAGACGATATTGAACCAAACATTAGAGGGAGCGCGATGGGAGTCTACGAGATGGCATGCGCTACGAGTTTCATGGTGGCCTCAGCCGTGGGGGGAATCACCGCAGAAACCGTGAACCCAAGGGCCCCATATGCTGTGTCCGCCTTGGTGTACGCCTCTTCGGCCGCGGCACTCGCAGTGTTTCTACCCCGACGCCGACAATGAGGCGAGGGCGACATGATTAGGCCGAAGTGGCATGACCTGCTTCGTCCGGGATAGTTGAGCTGGTTCATCTATATCTCTGGATGCATAGAAGCCTGTTCTATAACTGGGTGAGCTGCATGTCGACAGGATCCGACAAGGCTGGTCCGCCTAATCTGAAGAGTTTGATACCACTAAGCTTGTCATTGTCCACCCTGCCGACTCCTCTTCACCCGTTGGCGAACTTTTCGAACCAGCTGGGCTTAGATGTCTGGGTCAAGCGCGATGATCTGACTGGCTTCGCCATGGGGGGAAACAAGGTGCGCAAGGCCGAATTTCTATTGGCACACGCAATGGAGCAGAAGGCTGATGTTGTCCTGACTGCGGGGGCGGTCCAATCCAATCACGCACGTGTGATTGCTGCTGCATCGAAGCGCTTAGGTCTCGAGTGTCACCTCTTCTTGTCGGGTGAGATGCCGGAGAAACCAAACGGCAATCTATTTCTCGACCACTTGGCTGGCGCGCAGGTCCACTACGTAGCTTCTTTCGGTGCACGTCATTCCGCGATGGAGGCTTTTGCAGAGGAGCTACGGGCCAGTGTACGAAGACCCTACGTTATTCCAGTCGGAGGTTCGAACGAGATTGGCGCGCAGGGCTACGTTGCTGCCTTTCAAGAACTCGAAGACCAGTTGCAAGCACTATCCCCTAAGCCAACGCGACTAGTTTTCGCGTCATCCAGCGGAGGAACATACGCAGGTCTACTCGCAGGCAAGACACTTGCTGGTTCTGATGTCAGACTTCTAGGCATCAGGGTCGATTTGGATCCCAACCCCGAGCAGACTATCTGCAGGGTGGCAGCTGCATGCCTGCAGAGGCTGGGAATAATGAAACAAGTCAAAGCTGAGGATGTTCAGCTTAATGCGGACTATGTTGGGAGAGACTATGGAGTGCCGACGGAGGAGGGCTTAGGTGCTCTCAGAAGACTCTGGCAGACAGAGGGAATCCTGCTAGACCCCGTATACACTGCAAAAGCGATGGCCGGCCTGATCGGATTAGCACAGCACGGCTCATTCGCTGATGAACGCATAGTCTTCCTGCACACGGGCGGGAGCCCTGCAGTATTCAGCTACGCTGAGAATCCCCTGAGTTAGCTCTCTTCCAAGAAGGTTCGGGGCCATGGATTTCCCCGGCTTCGGATCTCATCAGTGAATACAACGTACTCCTTGCAGGCATCTCAATCAACCCTCTTTGCGCGATCGCTCTGCTCGCCCCAAGGATCACTGCCGGATACTTGGTGTGGATGCTTCGCCGTGTACTCAGCAGCCCGCTGGACACGGTCATCCCCAGCAGAGAGGCCCCTGGCTACACTCTGGTCACACTCGCAACCTTCCCAGTTCGACTGATCATCTTCGGGCTCTACCTAGGCCCTTTGCTGGATCTGATCATAGCGCAGTGATTCCGCGTCAGCGCAGCTTGCACAGGTCATGCAGCTTGTCGGAGCATGCCTCTCTGTAAGGTCGTGAGGAATTCTGCGAACATCTTTCTGACCTCTGACCGTTCAATGCCGACCGCGAGGTACACCATGAGGCCATTGTAGAAAGCGATCAAGCCTTTCGCGAGCAATTGAAAGTTCACATCACTTCTGGGCGAACCATCCTTCCACGATCGGCGTAGGCACTGTTCGATCATCTTGCTAGTCTCAAGGTAGCTCTGTCTTTCGACTCTAGCCAGAGCAGGATTTCGTGAAGCCTCTGAGATGATTTCGAAGCCGAGTCCCAGGCCCGACACGTCTCTGCTGAGGTTGTCGAAGAAAGCTTGGCATGTCTCTCCGAAGCCTCCTTCAGGAGCGGATGGCAGCATCTCAGTCAACTTGCGAAATCTTACTTCTAGGATGGCTCTGTAGAGGTCCTCTTTGCTCTTGAAGTACTGATAGAGGGCGCCTTTGCTCACTCCAAGCCGCTCAGCGATGTCATCCATGGTCGCGTCATGGTACCCGTTTCTCGCGAAGACTTGCAGAGCAGCTTCAGTTATTCTGTCCTTCGCCTTCTCCTTGTACTCCGGCACTACCCGTGGCATAAGACAACTATGGTACCATGCCATATTTTAAACTGACTTCTCAGTCGGAACATTGACCAAAGCGTCTTTATACGCGATAACTGACTAATGGGTATGTTCCCTGACTAAGACGTCAGCATAAGAAGGAGTTTGATGAGAATGATTCAGATGAAACTGGCAGCGAAGACTACGGCCCTCATTGCGGTTGGCGCGTCGACCGCCGCCGATTGCGCCGGATGCCTCGAGAAGACCGTCAGCATGGCCAAGGAAGCAGGAGCCGACCAGGGAGAGATCGGAGAGGCGATTGAGATCGGAAGACGCGTTCGAGCAGGAGCGGCAACGAAGATCGATCAGCTTGCAGCAACTCTGATCGATGCAATCCCAAGTGCTCCGACCAAGGGTGAGGGCTGCGCGCTCCATCGCTTCATTCGGCTGGCTCGAGGAAGACGATTCGGAGGTGATTAGCATGAGTAGAAGAGAGCTAAGGTTCTGGCCTCTCCTCTTCGGAACATACGCCGTTGTATGGGGTCTGCAAACACTATCTGCCAGATTGCGCGGAATGCCGATCGTAGTCTCCCTCGACATAACCGGCACTGACTTAGCTATCTTCGGAATTGTAGTTGGAGTTTGGCTGCTTGTCTCCGCACTTCGCAAACATGATTCAGAGAACTCGGCCGCGTGCGCAGGTGCCGGGCAACCCGCATTGGACGGAGAGGATCGGTCAGCATGAAATTGAATGCCAAGGCGAGCATGCTTGTCGCCATTGGTGCTTCGACAGCCGCAAACTGCACAGATTGCCTAGAAGAGAGAGTTGGCTTCGCTAGGCAGCTTGAAGTGAGTGACGAGCAGATCGACTCGGCGATCGCGATCGGAAAACGTGTGAGGGAGGGAGCCACCGCCCAAATGGACCCGTTCGCCTTGACTGCAAGATATCATGCGTTCGAAATCAGTCGTCTCCTCTCTACCCAGTCAACATAGCTCAAAAGGGTTGAGGAGGTGAATGTTGTGAAAGGACTTAGCTTCTGGCCCTTCACGTTCGGAGTAGTCGTACTTGTCTGGGGCACTGTCACTCTGGTGAGTCGATTGGCTGGAGTGGTAATCGATGTCTCTTGGTGGGGACTCTTCGCGATAGTCGTAGGCTTCTGGCTTCTTGCCTACGCGATACGCAAAGCGTGATTGCACACGGGACGAGACGTGCTTCAATTCACTCATGAGAGCATCCTTTTGGCTCTCCTGTCTTTCTTTGCCAGCTGACAGAAGGTTGCCTACTTCTGCTAGATTCTTGAGTATATGATGAAGAACATCGCGAGTCCATAGATGGCCATTGCTTCAATGAGCACGACGAACAGCAGCATGCGCCCGATAATTTCGGGTTTCTCAGCTATGGCTCCAATTGCCGCGGCGCTGGCTGTGCCCAAACCAATTCCTGCGCTGCGAGAGGCGAGTCCTGCAGCAATTCGGCCTGCGTTTCTAATCGGCGTCACTCTCTTGTCTTCTCCGTCGATTCTCATGTCAGCTGCCTCAACATGCGTGACAACTCTCCCATCCGGTATGCGGTGGAAGATGTCTTTGCATCTTCATTTGGGCCTCGACGACGGCGGCGACACAGCATTGTCTCATAAGATGTGAGGGATCCGAACAAAAGGTTTGGAGCCTCGGGCGAACAAGCAACGACTATCGTTGAAAGCCCGGTTGTTCTTCACTTTGGATTCGGGTAGGTGCCTTAGTTCCTTCGCCCAGACTCCAAGAAGCATGCGCGATTTCCTAGGAGTGCGATATTCAATTGTCTGAGTACTTGGAATCCGACTAGCATACGGCTGGGTCCAGCGCACGAGGTGAGGATGTCCGTTTCAATCTGCCTCCCGGCAATTTCCAGCACTGCAGGTGCAGATCTCATGGTTAGCGCGCCTGCCAGTGTCATGTATGAGGGTCTCATATCTTCTGGGACTTCAATGTCGGAAAGGCGGAGCAGTTCGAAAATGTCGCTCGTAACCATCGTGGGCCCATTGAATCCTGTGTCGACTTTGAATACGGCTCTTCCCCTCTCAGGAAATCGCTGATCACGAAGCGGGTTTAGTATACTGGCTTCTATTACGTAGCCCCAATCAGTGGATTCGAAGCATTCTTTAAGCTTCAAGAGACCCACCAAGCCATTCGCCAGATGGCTGGTGACGGACGATAAGTGCCTTCGATGCTCGATTCTCTTTCAAAATTGTGAAAGCCTTAGACAATGACCGAAAATGTCCGAGGTAAGTGCCCTTCGCGATGACGAAATAGTCGTTTGGATGCTGTGAGATCCTCTGTTTGATCTTTAGGTAAACCTCAACGTTTCGCTCCCTCTCCTCATCCCTGGCTCCTCTGGTGGCAAGCCATACCCTTACAGCCTCGTTGAAGGCTTCGCCTACACTCTTACTCTCAGATGCTGCCTCTGCTTTAAGCCGAGCATAGAGCTTTGGGTCCACCTTCTTCAGAAGAACATCGGACAAATGTGGTCGAAAGAGACTGACAGTTTAACAAGTTAATTAAGCTTACCTGCTCCTTCGGGACTTCGATCACGTTACCAGAATGCATCCTCTGTGGCTATGGTTGGGTAGACGTACACAAGCTCTGACTTGGAGGTTTGGAGCCTCGGGCGGGCTTCGAACCCGCGACCTGCCGCTTTCCTTGAACATTCTTACAAGGCGGCTGCTCTCCGGTGCCCAAGAGACCTAGGATCTACCGGGCTGAGCCACCGAGGCTTGAAGCGCCACTATGCAAAGCGGGCTTAAAATTCTCACTTACAAGGAAGCTTGTTTTCTTCGATGCCGCTTCGCTGATTCAACCAAGGCCCTTATGGCAGGCAACTCCTCGCCGGCTAGAAGGGAGAGCATCGCTCCCCCTGCAGTACTGACATGCGAGAACTTGTCAGCGATCCCCAATATCCCCGCGTACCCAGCCAAGTGGCCTCCACCAATCACCGTAAAGGCGCTGCTGTTGGCCACCATTTCGAGTACCAGCTTCGTGCCTCTCTCGAAACCATCCCGCTCGAAGACACCTAACGGACCGGTGGCTACCACTGTTCTGGAGCTGCTTATGATTCCTGTGAACATGTCCGCGGTTCGCTGGCCGATGTCGAGTAACTTATCGGAACGAGGCAATCGGCTGATTTGGACTTCGAGACGCTGCCCATCTCTAGCGGCCCCAAAATCCACGGGCATCGTGACACGTTTCCTGTGTTTGGCCAAGACGGATTTTGCTTTCTTGACCTGTTTCGGATAGTTCGATAATTCCTTCTCTTCGTGGTTGCTGAATCTTTTTCCAGCGGCCTTGAGGAAGATCTTGCCAACGTTTCCGCCCACCAGAACATGGTCCGCCTTTCCAGTTGCGAGTATGTTCTCGATCACGGGAACCTTGTCTTCGATTTTTGCCCCGCCGAGAATGTACGTGCTCGGGCGTTGAGGCTCCTCCAGCAATCTCTTGAGCGCGGCAAGTTCCTTTTCCATCAATTTGCCTGCGCATGACGGTAGAACCTGAGGAAAGCCGACAAGGGATGCTTGGGACCTGTGAGCCGCGGCAAATGCATCGTTCACGTACAAACTGAACAACGGCGCGAGCCTTGTCACAAGGTTCGACCTAGCTAGCTTCTCGCCGCTCTCCTCAAGATTTTCCTCGGCGCAGAACCGCACGTTATCCAGAACGAGCACCTCACCTCTCTTCAGCCGCCTTATTGCCTCCCGGGCTGCTGGACCCATGACATCATCTATGAACTTGACATGCTGGCTGCAGTTCTTTTGGAGAATGACGGCATGCTGTTGGAGTGGCGTGAAGTCATCCTTCCCCGGCCGGCTTTGGTGGGATAACACAGCCACCTTAGCATCCTCGAGCGCACCAAGCGTCCGCTTCGCAGAAACGATCCTAGTATCGTCGAGTATCTGGTTAGTCGACGGATCTAAGGGAGAGTTAATGTCAAGCCTGAGCAGTACCGTCTTGTCGCGCAACTGAAAATCATCCAGCGTGAGGTAGTCGAACTCCAAGGACCCTAAATCCTGCCGCCGACACGGAACATGGGTGATGGCTCATTAAACACTTGCCAACACGCGGCCTCCTCTGCATAAGGAACTTTTTTACACGCCAGCTCGATTGTGGGGCGGAGCCGGGGTGGCTCAGCTGGTTAGAGCGCCAGGCTTTGGACGATACTCATAATCTGGAGAGCCTTGGGCCCAGAAGCCGCGGGTTCGAACCCCGCTCCCGGCACCAACACCGAACACTAGGCATGAAGGCGAAAATCCTATCATTCGGCCTCTGGATGCAGAAGGAAGGCTATCGTTACGCAAGGGTCCGAGGAGCGGTCAAGACACTAAAATCAATCGCTAGACAAGTTGACCCGCTAGAACCCGACAGCGTAAAAGAATTCTTGGCGAAGGCTCAATTCAGCGAGAGTCGAAAGGAAAGAATCGTGGATGAGCTCGCAAGGTTCTACAGATGGAAGGGCATTGAATTCAAACTGCTAAAATATCGCAGAGTTCTACGGCTCCCCTTCATTCCATTGGAGTCGGAAGTGGAACAGCTAATTTCAGGGATGGGACCTAAGACAGCCACATTTCTACAACTACTCCGAGAAACTGGCATGAGGCCCGGCGAAGCTTGGGCACTGCTTGGACAGATATAGATTTCGAGAGGGGCTCCGTGAACATCTTCCCCGAAAAGAATTCGAACCCAAGACAACTGAAGCTCTCAAACCGACTGCCAGCCATGCTGAACGGTCAGCGTAGAATGCGGCCACTCATTTTCCGCAATCCCAAGACCGATAGCATTGACTCCTTAGATTGGTTCAGGCG
>CAZYOZ010000031.1:0-13737 GCA_964649235.1 uncultured Candidatus Bathyarchaeia archaeon | reverse complement strand
CAGGCGGAGCTATGAGAGGCAGAGGACGAATCTAGCTCGGAAGCTACAGAACCCGAGGCATGTACAAGTCAGCTTCAAAACGTTGCGCCACTTCAAAGCCACGATGGAGTATCACAAGACAAAAGACATTCTGCATGTCATGCAGTTATTGGGTCACAAGAACATCAAGAATACCCTAGTCTACACTCACTTAGTGAATTTCGAAGGGGACGATTACGTCTGCAAAATTGCCCGAACAGTTGACGAAGCCAAGGCACTTATTGAAGATGGATTTGACTATGTTACTGAAGTCGAGGGCATCAAGTTGTTTAGGAAACGGAAATAACACCAGTGGATGACATAGACCTCTTCAAGGAAAGCTAATGCAACCCAAAGATGTTTTCGATAATTTACTAGTCAAATACCATAGGTTTTGGTTTCTTAGTCTGAGTCCGAATCTTATTCAGCTAAAGGTTCTTACTGGTGGAGAGATTGGCGCTCTCGGAGAGGAGCAGCAGAACCTGCTGCTTCTGAGCTGGGATAAGTTAGTTTGGAACGAGAACAAAGATAAGCAGAAGCCAAATCTCGACAGGCTGTTAGCTATTCAGAATGTGACACGCAACATAACAGGTATACTCCTCTTTCCTCGGTGGACTATGGACAGATTCAAGGAAGCTCTCGACCAATATGTAAGGGGAGAATGGATATCATCAATTGCCTTGTGTGGTGCCATAGTCGAGTTCATCGTTGCAGATTTCTTTGAAGTTGACGAGTATAAGCAGCGCATTCCAGTAAGAGACCGGAAGAGGAGTAACAACATCAAATCTGATTTGCTGGTCCTGAAGGCATACCAGATACTTCACGATGAGGGCTATCAGAGACTTGATGACGTGAGGAAGATTAGGAATACATACATTCATCCTAAGAAATTGCGTGACACTAAGTCACAGCGAGAGGATAATCTGGCTGCCCTGACTAAGCTATGTGAGTTCTTTGATGAAACTAACATGAAGCAATACGAGGAGTACTTCTTCTATGCGGGTCAACTGATGAGAAAGTTGCTCGGTCAGACAGCTTCTGGGTCTCGTAAAATTGTATAAAATAAATTGTATAAAATAAAATTCTTATTGACAATCACACACCGTTCAATTAAAGTACACAAAGCCGCCCAATGTTAGCGGGGCCTGAGCCGCCACAAATCACAACCGTCCGCATTCCAGCAGTTCGGATGTGAGGATGAGAGTCCGGTGGCTTTGGGCCCCTGCATTCATTTTGAACGACTACTCTTTACGTAGCTGGTATTTAGAATTACCAGTTGCCGCCACAGTAATGAATAAGGGAGTATGACATAGGCTTCGGGAATTCCGTGCGCGGTCCGGTTCTGCGCATCAATCCTCTGAGGCGTCCCGAATACGTCAGTGCTGCTGTATCTGCTGATGATTGGAGCAGTTGTTCTGGCTCTCAGGTTCATCGCAGGACTTTACTATGCCACAACACCCAAGCCCTGGTTCGGAGAAGCAACCATACTTACGCTCTTCATGATCGTGCTGTTAGCTTTCGGAGTGTTCTTGATCATCCTTCACTGCCTGAGCGTAGGGGTCTGCAACCTGTAGAGCGCGAAGTGCGTACGAAGCCCTAGCCAGTCCACGGAAGGCGACCTAGTCGAACTCTCGCCGACATTTGCTGACGTGAACGTTTTCCAGTCATTTCATACGGCATACTCGCCTCGTAGTGATTTCATTCGCTCCTACAGCATCCCAGATGTGGTTTTTTGGATGTGTGACAAAAATGGTGAAAAATGTATGACAAGCCCTTCGACCCATTCAAAGGGCCCGGGCTAGCTGGGACGGGAGTGCTCGAGGTGGAAATGTAGAACTTTCTCCATTCCCTATTCTTTCTCCAAGCCCAGTTATATAGCCGAACGGGAACTCTCAGGTTACAAGCTCGAGTGCCAGTAGAGTCAGTTCTGGATGGGGGTGAAACGTGTTGGCAAAGAAGAAGAAAGTCAAGATGCGCGCAGGAACTCGGGAAACTAGCAGAGCCGAGAACGTAGCCGAATTCGAAGCATAAGGCAGGTCGTATTCTGTTCTCCTGCCCCCCGTTATCCTTGTTTAGTTGAGGGCCTCGACGATTTCTACGGACAGTGGAACACGGCTTTTCGGAGATTGGACGAAGCCCCCTTATTGAGAGACGCGGTCTTTCGCAAAATTCAAGCCGGTTCTAGTACTCGGACTTCACCTGTGCGTAGCCCGACATAGGCTTGGTCAACCATGCCCAGAAAAAGCCCCGTCTCCACAAGGCCCGGTACAGCCTTCAACTGCCGCTCCAATTGCTGCGGTTTTGCGATTCGGCCGAAATCGGCATCGAGCACGAAGTTTCCGTTGTCGGTCACCACCGGGCCCACCTTTCCTGCCCCCTCCCGCAGCCTCGCCCGGCCTCCCAGTTTTGTGATTCGGCTTTGGACGAATCTATAAGCGAATGGAAGCACCTCGATTGGAACGCCCTGTTTCCCGCCCAGATGCCTCGATAGCTTGGTCTCGTCAATCACGAGGACGAGTCTATGTGCAGCTGAGGCCACTATCTTCTCCCGCAGCAGTGCCCCTCCGCCTCCTTTGATCGCGTTCAGCGACGACTGTTCGACTTGGTCTGCGCCGTCGACCACGTAATCAACGGTGAATGCTTCATTGAGGCTCACAACCCTGAGCCCGTGGGATATGGCTAGGAGCTCAACCTGGTGGGAGGTGGGCACTACAGAAAGCTCAGTGTTCCCACGTTTCACTCTTCTGCCTAGCTCCGCAACCGCGTAGGCGACTGTGGAACCGCTTCCCAAGCCGATTATCCAGCCGCTCTTGATGGGTTCGACGGCTTTGAGGACGGCTCTGCGTTTCGCGTCCTCAACCCAAGACAAGGTCATCCTTCCGCTTCAATCTGCTCAAGGCGGTCCATGGCCTTGAGTATTTCTTCCCTGATCTGCTCTATCCGCTTCTCGGCTTCGCTGATTTCCTGTCCTTCCTCAGGAGTCTTCTTTTCCTTTGGCCGTTCCCCACCGGACTCATCCTGTACCGCGTCCCTCTTGTGTTCGGCTGGCTGAGGCTTTTCTTCCTCTACGCTCTTCGCCCGGCGCGGTGCGTTCGACTTCAGACCATCGATCTGGTCATCCAGCTCAGCGAGCCTAGTCTTGAAATTCCTGATGAGCTTCTCTCTCTCAGATTCTAAGTCGAATAGGTCAACTAAGCGCTGCTTTTCGTCAATGCTTCTCTCCAGCCTCTTGAGGTCGACCTTGTATTTCTCAAGAAGCATATCCCTCTCGGGTTGGGTGATGAGCCCCTTCGTCTGAGATTCATATATCGTGGTCAGGGCAGAGCCAAGAATCTGCCTCTCCAACTTGAGCAGCTTCAGCTCTTCCCTCGCTTGCTTGACGGCTTCTGGAGAAGTTGAGCGGACAGTCTCGAGATTTAACTTTGGGAGAGGTATAATGCGCGTTGCTTCAGGGGCTGCTGAAGCTTCCTTCTTTTTCCAGAATGGCAGCAGCGTTGCGAGGTTGACCAAGACTGGCCCCTGAATTGTTCGCGTCTATCTGCGAGCCAGTGTATTAATATCTTCGCGCCATTGCGCTCATTCTCATAGTGTCTTCATCACCTATGTTTGAAGCAATTTCAAGCGCCACGCTTTCCCGCCATCTCGCGTCGATTGCCACATTCCTGCGCGAAAACAACATTGGCAGCATCGCATGCGCATGAAGCCTTTAACCAAGCTCCGAGAAACCTATGGAACTGCAAGTAGGGAGGGACGCTTGCATGCATTTAGAAGGAACATTCGATATCCCGGCAGCCCGCTCTCTTGTGTGGGAGGTACTTCTCAACCCCAACGAGATCGCGCCTTGCTTCCCGGACTTTCAATCATTGGAAGTCCTTGCTGAGGACCGCTTCAAGGCGAAGGTCAGAGTGGGTATTTCCGTTGTTAAAGGAACAATGGATTTCGAATTCCACGTAGCCGAAAAGGTCCCGCCCTCGTCTGCAAAGCTGGTTGGGCACGGGCGAGGCGTTGGCAGCACAGTGGACATGCAAACAAGCTTCACGTTGGATGAAACAAGCGGAGGCACCAAAGTCAGCTGGGCAGCCGAAGTGAACGTTGGCGGAATAATGGCTGGCTTGGGCAGCAGACTCCTAGACTCAGCGTCCAGCAAAATGGTCAGCGATGTACTTGAGAACCTTAGAAAACGGCTAGCTGAGAAAACAAGAGCCTAGTCGGACTCAGGGGTCCGGCCGTTTACTGGTAGGCCTCGAATTCCTTGCCCAGAATCAGAGAAGCTATCTTTAGTTCCATTATCTCGTCGGTGCCCTCGTAGATACGAGCGACCCGCGCATCGCATAGGTGCTTGGCGACAGGGGATAGTAGCGAGTAGCCGAAGCCGCCGAACACTTGAACAGCCAAATCTGCACTTTCATTCGCTAAGCGTGATGCAACCCTTTTGGCGATTGCAGATTGAAGGTCTACCTTGGTACGTAGGTCCAGGTTTGTTGGTTGGGAGTCAAGCTTCGTCTTTTCATACGCGGCAACATATGTGGGCCATCTTGCCATCTCCAAGTTCATGGCGATATTCGCTATGTGCCGTTGAATGAGCTGGTGCTTACCGATCAACTTGCCGTGCTGAACGCGCGACTTCGCCCGTTCGGTAACCGCGCTGAGGCAATCTTCTATGATGCCCACACAGCCTGCAGCGATGCCGATTCGGCCGTTGAGCAAGGCGGAGTAGGCGACGTGAAGGCCCTTTCCCGGTTGGCCCAGCAGGTTTTCCTTGGGAACCTTGCACTCGCTTAATTCTAGCATGGCCGTGTCTGAAGTGAATAGGCCCATCTTCTCCTCAAGCCGCATAGCAACCGAGAAGCCTTCGGTTCTGGTGTCGACAATGAAGGCTGACATGCTCTCTTTCTTGCCCTTCGGATACGCGAAGACGATGATTGCGTCTGCCACCGAGCCGTTTGAGATGAGATACTTAGTGCCATTGAGGATGTAGCTGCTGTTCCTCTCCTCATAATTCGTGCTCAGCGCCGTGGGTTCACTTCCTGCTTCCGGCTCCGTCAGACCATAGGCGAAGACCATGTCGCCCTTAGCGGCAGGAACCAAGTACCTCCTCTTCTGGTCCTCAGTTCCCCACTGTTCCAGTGCAAGCGACGCCAGCAGGCTGTGCACGTCAACGAAGGTCACAACGCCAAGCCCAAGCTGGCCGAAGCGCTCCAAAGCCAACGCCCAAGTGAGTGAATCAGCCCCAAGCCCACCGTAATTCGATGAAACTGTCAGCCCCATCAGACCAAACTTCTTCAAAACTAAAGCCGTCTCTTCGTTGTACTTACGTGCCACGTAGTGCTCGAACTCGGAAAAGTACAGCTCTTGACAAGCCTCATCAACCCGATCGAGAATCATCAACTGATGCTCGGATAGTTCCCGAAGCCGCGCCACCCGCTCTATTGCATCCTTAAACAGCGCTTGCATATGGTCAACATTCCACTGGAGTCTATCTGAGGCGTTTGAGAGCGCTCTTAATCCCTTCTGTTTGCCAGCCATGGTCATAAGGCGGCCAGCTGGGACGAGTCAAAGGGAACGAGCAGAATCGCATGACTTCCTACCGTCGAAGAAGCTGCATTGCTGGCTCCAGCCGTCCCACGCCGCCAAATGGCTTACATAGTTTGGGCCCGGCAGATCGACTCGGTCGATCTTCTGTGCAATTCGTATACTTCGGAATCCGAGTTCGGAACCTCAAACGGTCACTCAACTTCTACACGAGAGCCGTAGGAATGAAGGTTATTCATAGAGGAAAGATGGCCCACGGCGGACTCTTCGTCCACCTCAAGAAACCTGGGTCAGCGCAGAGACTGGAATTGAATTACTACCCGCGCGGCAACAAGTACTACGAAAACTACCACTCGGGCTCCGAGATGGACCATCTTGGTTTCCGGGTGAAAAACGTGGACAAAACCTACGCTCACCTCATCAAGAAAGGGGCAAAGAAGGCCCTCGTGCCGTTCTCGGACGATGGCCAGAGACTCGCCTATGTCAGGGACCCTGATGGCATCTGGATAGAAATCTACGGACCCGACACAGCGGCTGAGCGTAAGTAACCCGCGTCCAGAACATGGCAATTTGCTAGACATTCAACGTGAATAAGGTACCTTCCGTCATATTGACCACCCTCATCGGGTTCACACCTTCTTTCTTAGTAGCCCACAACCTGTTCGTCTTCAACCCGCCAATTCCTTTCCGAGAAGCTCCTGCTTCTGCCCGTGCGCAAGCTTCAATACCACAAAACCAACTACGGGCGCGTTCGGTTTGAAATGAAACGAATAACGGCTGACCATTTCGCCTACAAAATGGGTCCGCAAATTCCCCCAGTGGCCACAGTCAAACCCGGAGAAACCATCACAGTTGAAACCGAAGACGGATTTGGCGGAGCAATCAAGAGCGAGTCTGATCCATTTCCGAAGATCGATTTCGACCACGTCAACCAGACTACCGGCCCCATATACGTGGATGGGGCTGAACCTGGCGATGCCTTAGTTCTGGACATTCTGAGCGTGAGGGCGGGCCCCCGCGGAGTAACAACGATTATTCCAGGATTCGGGGCATTACATCAGGACTACCCTCGTGAATACAAGAAAGTGTGCGCAGTCAAGGCTGGGAGGGTCAACTTTGCGCGGGACATTAGACTTCCCGTGCGCCCAGTCATCGGAACCATTGGGGTTGCACCTGCCGACCGCGAAGTGTCGAACCTCTACCCAGGCCCTCACGGAGGCAACATGGACATCAACGAAATGACAACCGGGACGCGTGCATACTTCCCGGTATTTGTCAAAGGAGCTCTCTTTGGGCTGGGTGACGGCAAGGCAATCATGGGTGACGGCGAGGTGAACGGAACTGGAATTGAATGCGCCTTAACTGTCAGGCTGAAAGTTGGCCTCCAAAAGGGACGAGTAGTACTACAGCGACCTCAACTCGAAACCAAGGACGCAATAATGACTGTGGCAAGCGCAAAAACTCTGGACGAAGCAATCAGAATTGCTCTGAAGGACATGATACTGATACTGAAGGACCGGAAGGGCCTGACAGACGAAGAGGCCTATGTTCTGGTGGGCGCGACCGGCGACATCAAAATAGCAAACATTGTTGACCCCGAGGTAACCGTAAGAGTAGCCATACCAAAGCGAGCCATAACATCACGTAAGGCCTAGTTACAGGGGGACCGACGAAGCCTAGCCTTAGCACGGCAGACGGGAACAATTAGTTCATCATCGAATGAGTTCGCGAGTGGGTTAGGTGACAATCGTGCTGGATTCGACGATGCGAGAGACGCTCATGAAAGCAGAAGCCCAGAGAATCCTTGCCGAAGGAAAACGGCGCAATCTACATCTCCGCTTGCTAGGCGCGATAGCATTCCAGGTTCACTGCCCGAAGTACAGCTTTCTTTCAGCTAAGCTGAGGAGAGTCCTCTCCGACCTAGACTTCGCCGCCTACAGCAAGGAGCGCAGAGCCACCGAGTCAATGATCAAAGAATTCGGATACGCTGACCAGCCGATGATCACCGCACTCTTCGGAGACCGACGCCTAATCTTCGATAACAGATCGAACGGGATGCATGTAGACATCTTCTTCGATAAGCTGGAGATGAATCACACCATACCGTTCACAGATCGGCTTGACCTTGATGAGATGACCATCCCGCTCGTGGACATGCTGCTTGAAAAGATGCAGATAGTTCAGATCAATGAGAAGGATATCATCGATACCATCATGCTTCTCCGAGAGCACGGAGTCAATGGCGATTCTCCAGAAGCCGTCGATGTGCAATACCTGGCAAGGCTATTGTCAAACGACTGGGGCTTCTATCACACAGTAACCACAAACCTCCAGAAGATCCAAGATACGCTGTCGAAATACGCGGAACTCTCCGCTGAAGACCGCAACGACATCATTGAAAAGATTCAGAAGGTGCTCAAGGCCGTAGAAGACCACCCGAAGACGCTCTCTTGGAAGCTACGAGCCAAGGTTGGAACAAAGAACAAGTGGTACCGGGACGTGGAAGAAGTCAACCGCTAACCCGCCTAGCGCTGGCAGCTGACCTGCAGCCCGCCGAGCAGATGGCAAGACAAAACCCCGCTGGAGCAACCTCCACTTCAATGCCGAGCTGCGAGAAAGAAGGAGGCCGTTTTGAGGGATCTTCACTGATCTCACAATGCTTTTGGATTTGTCGCAGGCATTCGTTTCGCGCGACTCCATTCTAGCATGAAGTGTTGGTGGAAAAGCGTCATCTTCTCCAGCGAGATTTAAATCGAATTCGGACTATCGACTGCCCAGAAAGTTGATTCGGAGGTGAATTGGTTGCCCAAGAAGAAGAAAAAGGTCAAGATGCGTGTAGGAGAGCGCGAAAGTAGCAGAGCGGAACAAGCATACGAATATGAAGCGTAAGAGGCTGCGAATGACCTCATCCGGCGCTCGACAATAACTATCGGTGCCGTGACCAGAAGGATGACCGCGCACCGGCTCACATCTGAAGCCGGTAAGCAGTATGTGGCGAATCTTTATCGCAAGAAATACTTGACTGCAAGGTTCTACGGCCTGATCGCTCGGCGATTCCTATCGCTGGAGAGCTTCGAACCGAATGGCAGTCAAGGCTGACGCGAGCGAAAGAAGTGTTAATTTGGAAATGCGCTAGCACCATTGGGAATTGTGAGAAGCTTGTCTCACTTGGCCAAGGCGCAGTGTATCGTTCTGCTCACATTTGATTTCGACGCTGAGAGTGCGCAAGTGAGAAAGACCCCTGACCTGCCCGTTCCCGCATCAAAGGGACAGTTCGGAGCTCGCGTGGGAATTCGCAGGATACTCGAGCTCTTGGACGGCCATGGAATCAGGGCCACGTTCTTTGTTCCGTCTTGGACAGCCCAGCGCTACGAGGCCGAGACCCGGGATATCATCAGACATGGTCACGAAGTTGCATGCCACGGTCACCTTCACGAGAATCTTGCTGAACTAACCGGAGACGAAGAGCGGAAAGTACTGAAGAAATCCCTAGACATCATAAGGAATGTTCATGGCGTAACTTGCAGTGGCTTCCGGGCACCTTACTGGGAGATGAGCAAGAGAACTCTGGGCTATCTCGAGAAACTTGGTTTCAGATACGACAGCAGTCTCATGAATGACGATAAGCCCTATCCGCTCTACGAGGAGCAAAAGGAGCACTGGGATGTATGAATTTCCTGTCGAATGGTTCCTTGACGATTGGGAATTGTTCGAGCTACGACGAGAAACTCCGGGCCAAGTGTTTGAGACTTGGAAAAGCGAATTCGACGCCGTTCATGAGTCGAAAGTGGGATACTTCATGCTGACTATGCACCCAGAATGCATCGGGCGCGCATCCAGGCTGGCAATGCTGAATCAACTCGTCAACCATATTCGGCAGAAACAAGGCGTGGCTTTCGCAAAATGCAATCAACTAGTAGAACATCTTGACAGGGCGCAGACGGAACCTGGATCGACCTTCAGATCAAGGAACTCCAAGAGAAGGTGAATTCAGATAATTCTTTGGCCGTTGAAAGAAATGGGAATATGTCTGCCCGGTCGTTACACGCCGATCAGATGATCCACGGAGAGGACACCGACGATCAGGGCGATGCCTCCGAAGAAGTGGATACTCGCCTACCGTTGACTAGTCGCACCGGCACGACCTGATCCGCCCGCTTGGCTACCCCGAACCGTGATCGAATCGCCTCATTTTGATGGAAATCTGGGGAAGAAGAAAACAAGTGTAAAGAAAGGGAAGTTTGCGCAGTATTCGGACTATTCTGGAATGATTTCTCGGTAGGCTAAGTCGACGTCGATGCCCTGGCTTCTGCGATATCCCCTTGCGATCCAGAACAACAGGAATCCTGAGATGAAGATGCCTGCAATCATGTAGAGCGAGTATGGGCTATTGGCGAGGAGAACGTCTTGGGTGAGATAGAAGTACCCTACGATCAGGCATGCGAGAAATGTTAGCACGCCAAGCATGCTGAGGACTGGGACGCCGCCGATTGACCACTTCACCGCGGAAGCGTCGAACAGTCGCTTGCGTTGGTATGGGAAGGCTATTGCTGCCAAGCCGACGAAGGCTGCTATTATGCTGAGAGCGAAGATGCTCGAGACTAAGGTCAACCATGGACTGGTAGCCATTAGGATGAGGAAGGCCGCTGCAATTACGAAGACGACGATTATGTTGAAGATTGGAACGTGGCGTTTTTCGTCGACTTGCGCAAACTTTGCTGGAACGATTCGGTCAAAGCCCCAAGCTAGCATTGTCCTGCTGTTCAGCATGATGTTCTGCGGCACGAACCAGACACCCCACACGAGGTAGGAGACGCCAGCAATCAGATACACCACTGGGTTCGGGTTCATGATGCCCACGAACGCTGGCAGGTACGGCTGCATCGGAAGTGGATTTGCTCCGTTCCACCATAGATATCCGATTGCCCGGTAAAAGTCCCCTCCAAGAGCCGACGCGTAAGTCCATGCCAGCAAGGCTGAAACGATTCCTAGGAAAATGGTTGCGTAGGGCCCGCCGTAGATTTGGGACTTCTTGATGTCTTTGATTTCCCCCGCCATGAACGTCGAACCCATGCAGTAGGGCATGTAGGTGTAGAAGAGCGGAATCAGCAAGAGGAGCGAGAACATGCTGAAGGGCGGGTTGAGGTCCGCTCCCGCCTCCTGCGCCTGCCTAATCACCATTCCGTATGTGTCCACAGATCCTGTGTATGATGACAGTGCAGCATTCAGATTGTGGGCGAAGGTGGAGGATGAAGTTGCACCCATGACTGCAATAATCACTACCATTCCGATAAGAGTCAAACCAAAGGCGATCTTCTGCAGATTGAAGTAGAGTTTTGTTCCGAGCATTACTAGTAGTGTAAACACTATCAGGGCGACTGCCGCCGCCGCAGTGCTCCATTCCGTGGTTCCCAAAGCGAGTCCAAGGTCAAGAAGCCCTTTGTCCCCGGTGATGGCCCCCCAAGTTGTCACGATGGGTGCGAGCCCATACCATGTCATGGCGAAGCTGCCCCAAGCAGCCCAGAACGACAGCCAAATGACCCAACTCCAGCTCACCATGAAGCCGAGCGATGGATGAAGACCTCGGCTCACGTAGTTGTAGTCACCGCCCGACCTGGGCATTATTATTGAAAATACCGCGTAGGTTAGAACCTGCGGCAGAACAAAGACGGCTGTGAGAAGAGCTCCAAGCCCCATGTCAGCTCCGGGCGATGTGATCGGCGCCCAGAGAAAGACGTACGTCAATACGAATCCGAAGGCGGTCCAGAAAATGTTGAACGCAAAGATTGAAGATGGCGTTGCCACTCGAACTAGTCCGCTTGCTTTTCTTGCAAACGCATCTTGGGATGAAGACATTGCTCGATATTTCCTCGGAAAGTTTGAGGAAAACTTGCAGGTATATGGCTTTCCATAGGCGGAGATAATTAGTGCAAGTACCGTACATACTTCGTCTACGTCAAGAGAATCTTAGTAAGGAAGATCCGGAGTTGACACGTCCCGATACCATTTCCTCCTGGGTCCGACGCGCGCTCGTACTCGCCAAACCACGGACTTAGGATACGATTCGATCTCGGCACGTATCTGTTCAATGTTGCTCAGCACACGGTTCCTATCAGATGGTTGAACCGCAGACATCTGCCTAACAGCCTCGGAAATCTTTGTCAGGTTTGTTGTGACTGTGTAGTAGAACCCCCAGTCATCTGCTAGGAGCTTCGCAATGTATCCCTTGTCAACGGTCTCCTTCTGACCTGAACCTACCTCGTGAACCGCGAGCAGCATGGCTACATCGATGATATCCTTAGTTTCAATCTTCACGATCTGAAGCTTCTCAAGGAGCAGCTCTTCCAAGGGCACAGTTGGATAGTCAAGGTCCAGCCTGTGAGAGAAGTCGATGGTGTGGCACATCTCCAGCCTATCCAAGAAGACATCAGCCTTGACACCCTTTCCTCTAGCTGCAAAGAAGTAGCGACCTTCATGAATGAGCATCGCCCGGTCCAGCTGATATCCCAGTTCGGCCATTAAGCTGCAAATCTCAGCGCCCTGCCTCTTGTAGCCGGCCAAGTCGATATCCGATATCTCCCGCCTGGTCGCGTCATGAATGTCTAAGTGCCCCAGGCAGTGTATTCTGAAGCCGACGGCCCCGAGAGCCCTTAGAGTGACGCCCCTCGAGTATGCTGCGTCAACTATCCGCTGAACTTCCTGAACAACATCTAGGCCGCGCGTCCCTGAAGACATCTAAGCCGACCTGTGGACGGATAGCAATTGGCTTATGGGCAATGTTCTTTATTTAAAGTCGGACCACCCACACACAGATGTGTACTCTGCTTGGCCGCCGCGCGACTCTTCTTCGCCACTGACATTCACGGATCTGAAGTTTGCTTCAAGAAGTTCATCCACGCGGCCAAAGCGTACAGGTGTGACATTCTGATTATGGGTGGCGATCTGACCGGGAAGAAGATCATTCCGTTCGTGAGGCACTCAGACGACTCTTATGCGTGCGATTGGCTCGGCCAGCATCGCAGCATTAGGTCCCAAGATGAACTTGAGCGGCTGAAGTCCGAGGTTCGGTCTGTCGGATCCTACCCGGTCGAAATGAGCGAAAGCGAAAGAGAAGAATTGGCCTCGAACCACTCCAAGTTTGAGGCTTTATTCGACAAGATCATGCAGGAATCAGTTCGCGCTTGGGTAAGGCACGCCGAGGACAAGCTTAGAGGAACAAGTACTCTTTGCTACATTCAACCTGGAAATGACGACAGCTTCAGCATCGACAAAGCACTGTCTGAATCCGAGTTGATTACAAATCCTGAGGGAAAGGTCATCGAATTGGGCGATGGACTCAGCATGATTAGCACCGGCTATTCTAATCCGACACCATGGAATTGTCCTCGGGACGTCAGGGAAGATGAACTTACGTCCCGCATTGAGGGCATGGTTTCCCAGGTAGGAGACCCCAGCCGATGTATCTTCAACTTTCACTGTCCTCCTTACAATTCAGAGCTCGACCTGGCTCCGCAAATTGACCAGCAATTCAACGTAGTCATCAAGCACGGCCAGATGCAGATGGCTCCGGTTGGGAGTCAGGCCGTGCGGGCAGCAATCGAAACAAACAGTCCGATCCTCGGCCTTCATGGCCATATACACGAGTCAAGAGGCGTCTTCAAGATAGGCCGGACAACCTGCATCAACCCCGGCAGCGAATACTCTGAGGGAATCCTGCGAGGCGTCATCATCAACCTACAAGGCGCGAACATGAAGTCGTACCAGTTCACCAGCGGCTGACTGCCCAGTTTGAGTCAAACCACGTGCATTGGATGATAACCCTGGGCTATAGTCTTCCAGCAAGGAAGCCCGTTATGGCAGGACATTGGTCTCGTCCGAAAGCGAGTGCAAGAGAACGAAACGGGAACTGAATTAGCATGTTGGAGCCCCGGGCGGGGGTTTCCGCGAATGAAAGTTCGCTTTTGAACCCGCGACCTTCGCCTCGATTGTCTGATGGATACCAAGGCGGCGCTGTTGGCGTCCTGATGATTCTACCAGGCTGAGCCACCGGGGCAAATGAACGCCATGCCGAGTAGCCGATCGCTAATTAACCTTTTACAGGTGGCGAAATTCAATTCTTATTTGCGGAAATCATCACTGGCATGCTCGGCTATTGAATCGCCCGGTCATCGATGAGATTCTGTAGCT
>CAZYOZ010000030.1:0-22586 GCA_964649235.1 uncultured Candidatus Bathyarchaeia archaeon | reverse complement strand
GAACAAGTGAACTCTCACGGATAGGGATGAAGAAAAGCCACATGTCAGAAGTTGCAGAATTCATGAAGCGAATCGTCATCGATAAGCAAGACCCTGAGAAAGTCAAAGGCGATGTGACGAGTTTCAGGAAGGATTTCCAGAAAATACATTACTGCTTTGAAAGCACAAGGAAGCCCTACGAGTACATCAAAATACGATGATTGTTCATGGGGATTCGCGGGCTGAAATGAAGGTTTAAGTGCCCGAACTAGAAACCAAACCGCGAAGTGACTCCGGGCATTGTCAAGTAAGCGAGAGAAAAGGCGCAAACGCGAAGCACCGATGCCCGCGGCCAGTGCGGGTTTGCTTCGATTCTTCGAGGAGGAGACACCCGGAATCAAGGTACGGCCTGAAGTCGTCGTCATGATGTCTATCGGCCTAATCGCCGTTAGCCTCTTCCTTTACCTTGCAGTGAAATAGGAGCATCATTTCATCTGCTCTGGGTCAATGGTAGTGCTGAAGGAAGATGCCTGAACGTCTATTTCATTACTTGTTCTTCTCAGGAGCGGTCACTCTGGTCATTCTCGTCCTCATTACAAGTTGTCTGAGCTGCAGCTCGGTGGCTAGGATGTTTGGATTGCTCCAGTGCAACTACCAGCTTACGTCTAACGACTCCACAGTCAAGGCAGGCGGCACGGCAATATTCATCCTCTTTGTAGGCCTGCTCTTCGGGCCAGTTCTCGCAGTTTTGGCAAGACCTGCCAAGACTCCGAAACCCTAGCGTGCCTTGTAGAAGTCCACCAGCTTCGTCTGGGCTAAGACAGGCAGAGGACCGGCCCTTATGCCAAGTTGCCGCTCTATCTCAGCCGACAAAATGTCAGCATACCCGGTGAAGATGTAAACCCTTCGGGGGTTGACGTTCTTTACGAAACGAATTAGTTGAGAGTAGTCAGCGTGGCTGCTCAACGGAAAAGATGTGTGGTTCCGGAAGGCCTGCCGCAGGGCCCAACCCGTCGTCACGGCACGCGACGAATTTCGGGGCCCGTGGTCGCCGCCCGTGGTGGTTACGTATATGCAACCGCCAGCCTTCAGCATGTGGCGGCTCTCAGGGCTTGATGATTCGGAATACTCGAGCCGCATCCCCTTCTCCTTGTGTGCATAGCTCGCGCGGGCAATTGCTGGACTACAAACCACGGGGATCTTCGTGTATACGTTGAAAAGGCGGATGACTTCTTGCGGTTTACCGGAGGAATACACTTGGAAAGCAGGGATCTTTCCGTTCCTAATTTCAGTCATGGCCCACCTCACAATATCCGCGTAGAGCGTCTCACGTTTAGGGAAGACGTAGGACGGATGACCATAGGTACCCTCAATGACAAGGTAGTCACACTGTACTTCCTCTGCTGCCTCTGTCGTCAGAGTGTTCACGCAGTTGATATCCCCTGTATAAACTGCGGTGAATTCAGGAGTCATGATCAGATATTGGCATGAGCCAAGCATGTGGCCAGCATTGAGAACTTTAATCTCAGCATCGCCGACGCGGAGTCTCTCACCGATCTTCAGAGTCTGACAGTTACTAACTTGGCGTTCCATTAAGGCTTCATAGATGCGGACTGTTTCCGGCGTTGCATGTTTCGTTGCGTGCGTGCTGAAACCGTAGGTGTGGTCTGAGTGGGCGTGAGTGATGAAGACGTGCCAGTCGTCGCTAAGAGGGCGTCCCGACGTGGCGTCGAAGAGCAGTCTGGGACCTCCTGTATCGAACAAGATTCCATTGGCCCACCCAACACTCTCTTGTTTCAATGGCTAACCCGCAGAAGTTTAGAGTAATCCCGGCCAGTCACTTCATGCCCGTTCTCTTAATCATTGCATACTGGCCAAATTTTACTTTTGGAAGCTCTCTCTTCGTTAACTTCCGCTTCCTGACCTTTCTTGAGTCCGACGAGACGATTGCACTATTGCCGAACGGGTCCTTGATGACCAGCGTGAAATGAGGATTTTCTTCCGTCGCTATCCTAATCTTCCTGAGCATTGCTTCACCTTTCTTCAAGCGTTTTCCTTCCGCTGAACTAAGCATAAACGTGAGCGCGTCCTCAATCCTCCCAAGGATACCCTCGACGTTGGAAATGTAGCCGTCGCTATACGGCCCCGGACTAATCGTCGCGCCGAACTCGGGAATACTCACGGTAGCCGTACCAGATTTGATGACTCTCATGCTTAGGTCCTCGTGCGAATTTATCCGGGCTGCGATGGCTATTGGTTCGCGGATCGTGAACGTCTGAACATCCGTGTGTTTGTAGCCGCATTTCTTGCACGTCACTACATTCAGCAATACCCTGCCAAAATGTTTCACCTCATACTCAGTCTGCGTTGAAGTCATTGACTCCGCGTCGCAGCTGGGACACCGCAAGAATAAGCTGGGAAAAGTCAAGTCTAGTTGATCGGGGCCGTCGCTATGTTCTCGTTCCATATGAAGGTTAGAGGCTAGGCAAAATCTGGGAACGTTCATGAATTGCGCAGGGAATGTATTGGCAAGATGTTGCAGAACTCTTCTACCCCCTGCGATGTAGCGCTGTATGGTGCTGGTCGGTTTATTGACGGCGCACATAGGACATTGAGAACGTTCCCAAAATGGCAGAACTAGGCGTTCCTAGGCGAATTCGGGGAACGGCCGCCATGACGAGTTTGCAGCATTTTTACCCATCTCTCAGGTCTATATGTATGCACGTATGTTAATTTCCTGGTAAGTGATGGACAAGACCTCAGGTCACCCCTGCCCAAGGTGCGGAAAGGAGACCCTCGCCATATACTACGAGGAAGGGTCGGACCTACAGCTCGGGGCCCGATGCGAAGAGTGCGGGCTCAGAGGGTTTTTCATTAACGGAAAGCTTGTACCGCTCGCAACCACGTAGAAGACTCGCGAAACATCGTTCCCGCAAGGCATCGGTATTTCTTGAATCAATGATGCATAACGCTGAAAAACAAGGTTAAGTCGTAGCGCACGTCCCAGGACGGAACCCTGTTGGCTGCTCCGCGGTGGTTCTTCGGCTTCGATTCTCTGATGGAAATCATCGCTTTCGTCATCGCCGTGGCCGTGGCATACCAAGCCCTAAAGGGATACAGACTTTCGAAGGAACGCACGCTGCTCTACCTTAACTTCAGCTTCATCCTACTCGGAGCTGGCCTTCTGATCGACAGCCTATCGAACGTATTCGTCCTGATGGGCGGCTTTCATAGAGGCCTGCTCTTTCTATCCGCGATAGGTTACACGATAAATTTCATCGCCCAATTTCTCGCCTTCGGAATTCTGGTCGTCGCATACATACATCAAACGAGAAGTGTCAGCAGCCAAGCCACGCTGGTGGTTCTACCTGCTGTGACTTTCTTTGAGCACAATGCGTTGGCAGAATTGATTCTGATGTTTCTTCTCATCTTTATCTCAGCCCAGACAGGAATTAACTATGGCGTAACCAAGGCCAAGAATGCGTTACTCGTCTTCGCTGCATTTGCTTCGCTTGCGGTCAGCCACTTCTTCTTCCTACTCTTCACATTCGCACCGATCTTCTTTCCGTTCGCACACATCGCTCAACTATTCGGCTTCCTTCTGTTGCTCGCAATGTTGCTCAGGGTGAACCAGCCTCAATGATCCCTAGCGAACAAGGCGAACCAACAAAACCGCCCACGAAGTACCGCTCTCAGCTTCGGATCTATGTAGACATAATGCGTGTAATCCAACGCGAGGGAAACCAAGCCAAGCCCACCAGAATCCTATACGGGGCCAACCTGTCCCACGATAGACTAGTAAGGTACTTGGAGGAACTGAAGTCGCTGGCCGTAATCCAGGAAATCGGAAACGACGACAAGTTATACAGCATGACACAGAAAGGCATCGAATTCCTTAACAACTTCAGAAAACTCGAATCCTTCGCCGAGGCCTTCGGTTTCAGAATCTAGTGCTGACATCAAATTTCAAGGGAAAAGCCAAAAGTCGGGACCACGCTAGCAGGGGCCTGCGGGTTCCCGCATGCCCAGGTATTCACACGTAGTGCAGATCCAACGTCAGACTGAAACCAAGCCTGACTGGCTACGTGTAAGGTATGCTACGGGCGAGAACTACGAGAAGATAAAAGCGCTCCTCCGCAGCCACAATCTCCACACAGTCTGCGAAGAAGCGCATTGCCCTAATGTGGCCGAATGCTGGGGCGGCGGGACAGCAACCTTCATGCTCATGGGTGACACTTGCACTCGGGGGTGCCGATTCTGCAATGTTAAGAGCGGCAACCCTCACGGCCAGCTGGACGTATTCGAACCGGTTAAGATCGCAAAGACCATAGCCGACTTGGGCCTGAAGTATGTGGTCATCACATCGGTTGACCGCGATGACTTGCCCGATGGCGGGGCTGGCCACTTTGTGGCCACGATCAGAGCTGTCAAACGACACGATCCCGATGTTCTGGTTGAGGTTCTAATTCCGGATTTTCAGGGAACATTGGAAGATGTCAGGAAGGTTGTTGAGGCGAGCCCAGAAGTCGTAGCCCACAATGTTGAAACAACTGAAACGCTGACACCGAGAGTTCGTGATCCACGAGCAACATACCGACAGTCGCTTCGCGTCCTGAAGTCAATCAAAGAGCTGAACCCCTCTGTGTACTCTAAGTCGTCCATAATGCTCGGGTTGGGAGAGGTTGAAGACGACCTCGTCAAAACCATGAAAGACCTGAGAGAGGTGGGCGTTGACATTCTCACGTTGGGACAGTACCTTCGACCGTCGAGGGGTCACCTGCCAGTTGTTGAGTTTGTGCCGCCGGAGCGGTTCGCGTACTACAAAACTTTAGCTGAGCATCTTGGTTTCCTCTATGTGGCATCAGGGCCATTCGTTCGCAGTTCCTACAGGGCTGGAGAATTCTTCATCGAAGCGCTGATTCGCCAGAACAGGCGCAAAACCGTCAACTGACGTTTTCTATCTACGCACTTCAAAGGGTAACCTTTACAAGCGCTAGTCCAGCTTTCCCGGCTGTTTGGACCAGCTCCAACAAGGCGTGAAATTTTGAGCCTCGAGCTCTTACAGGTCATCAAACCCACTGGCGAATACGTTCAAGAAATGGAGCCGGAAATCCCGAAGCAAGACCTGAGAAGACTCTACGGACTCATGGTCCTCGCCAGGAACCTAGACATCCGAGGGCTTCAACTTCAACGGCAGGGCAGAATCGGTTTCTATATTGGTTGGTTGGGACAGGAAGCTGCTCAACTCGGAAGCGCCTACGCCCTCAAACCTGAAGACTGGGTCTTTCCTGCATACAGGGAGATGAGCGCTGCGCTATTGCGAGGTCTTACTATAAAGCAGCTGATGAACCAATACTTCGCGAACGCTGAGGACATTCAGAAGGGCCGTCAGCTCATGAATCTGTTCGGCTCTAAGTCGATCAACTTCGTTACCGGGTCTGCGCCGATTGCGACTCAAATTCCACATGCCGTTGGGGCTGCCATGGCAGCGAAAATCAGGGGTGATCCAATCGTAACGCTCGTCTATTTCGGAGACGGAGCGACGTCCGAGAACGATTTCCACACCGGAATGAACTTTGCTGGCGTCTTCAAAGCCCCAACAATATTTTTTTGCCAAAACAACCACTGGGCCATCTCGGTTCCCTACGAGAGACAGACTGCAGCCGAAACCATTGCCATTAAGGCGAAGGCGTATGGATTCGAGGGCGTCCGAGTTGACGGTAATGATATTCTCGCCGTCTATAGAACAACGAAGGAAGCCGTTGACAAGGCCCGCGAGGGCGGCGGTCCAACATTGATTGAAGCCGTCACCTACCGGATGGGACCACACTCATCCTCCGACGACCCGAAACGGTATAGGACTGAGCAGGAGATTGAAGAGTGGCAGAGGCGCGACCCGATAGTAAGGTTTCGGCGATATCTCGAGAAGAAGAAAATCTGGAGCGAGTCAGACGAGAAGAAAGCACAGGAGGACGCTAACAAGGAGATCGATGAGGCAGTCGCCTACGCTGAGAAAATACCGAAACCAGCTATTGAAACGCTCTTCACAGATGTCTACGAAGAGATGCCGTGGCACCTCCGAGAGCAACTCCAAGAGCTTCTCGAAGAGAAAGGTGCTAAGGAGAAGTAGAAGATGACTGTTCTCAACGTAGTTCAGGCCGTGAATCACGCACTCCGCGATGAGATGAGGCGGAACGACAAGGTAGTGGTCTTAGGAGAGGATGTTGGAGTCAACGGAGGCGTCTTCCGCGCAACTGAAGGACTGTACCAAGAGTTCGGGCCCGACCGGGTGATAGATACGCCTCTTGCCGAATCTGGCATAATCGGAGTCTCCATCGGAATGGCCCTCTACGGACTAAGGCCCGTCCCGGAAATTCAATTCATGGATTTCATCTACCCAGCCTTTGACCAGATCCAAAGCGAGCTTGCAAAGTTTCGATATCGATCAGGAGAGCAGTTCACCGTGCCTGTCGTCATCAGAATCCCCTACGGCGGAGGCATTAGAGGCAGCCACTACCATTCGCAGAGCACAGAGGCATTCTTTGTTCATACGCCGGGGCTGAAGGTCGTTGTTCCCGGAACGCCGCATGATGCAAAGGGGTTGCTCACAGCCGCTCTTCGCGATCATGATCCCGTGCTCTTTCTTGAGCCCAAGAAAATCTATAGAACTGTGCGAGGAGAAGTGCCGGATGATGACTACACAGTCCCCGTAGGCAGGGCAAATGTGGCACGGGAAGGCGATGACGTTGTCGTCTTTGCGTACGGCGCGATGCTGCATGTTGCAATGGAGGCCGCGGAGCTCGCCGCCTCTAAAGGAATCAGTGTCGAAGTGGTTGACCTGCGAACTCTCCTACCATTCGATATCGACACAATAACAAAATCTGTGGAAAAGACTGGGAGAGTGGTGATTGTTCACGAGGCCTGCAAGACTTGCGGGTTCGGCGCTGAAATCGCAGCGCAGATCGCTGAACGTTCACTACTACATTTGAAGGCGCCTGTCGTTCGCGTCGCGGGCTTTGACGTCCCATTCCCCTTCATCCTAGAAGACGAGTACATGCCGAATGCAAATCGCGTATTCAATGCGATTGAAAAAGCCCGTAGTTTCTGAGCATTTTCAAGATTTCATGGTGAGGTGAAAGGTAGCTGGTCTTCGAATTTCGTCTGCCTGACGTTGGGGAGGGCGTCGCAGAAGGCGAGGTAGTGAAATGGCTGGCGAAGGAAGGCGAGGAGGTCAACGAGAACCAACCACTTGTCGAGATTATGACCGACAAGGTCAATGTAGAAATTCCATCGCCAAGGAAGGGGACCATCATCAAACTAATGGCTAGGGAGGGCGAGGTCATTAAGGTAGGCCAGGTTCTTCTGGTCATAGGCGAGAAAGGCGAACAAGCCCCTGTTCCAGTCGCCCCAGTGACGGCTCCGACACCAACACCCGCCAAGGTCGCAGTACTCGCCCGTACATTCGCAGCGCCAACGTCAAAGAAGCTTCATGAGATCCTGGCGACACCCGCAACACGCAAATTGGCAAGAGAGCTCGGTGTTGACCTGGCCCTAGTTCAAGCAACGGGGCCAGGCGGAAGGATAACGGATGACGACGTGCGGAGGTTCAAGGAGTCTGGTCTGAAGCCTGCGGCGCTGGCCGTGACTGTTGCAAGGCCTTCTGGGGTCGAGGAACGTGTTCCTCTACGTGGCATTCGGCGGAAGACCGCGGAAAGGATGGTCAAGTCGAAGCATACAGCTGCTCACGTCACACATGTCGATGAGGTGGACATGACCGAGGTCGTGCACCTAAGAGAGAGGGCAAGGGAGGCCACGGAGAAGCGGGGGGCCAAACTGACCTACCTTCCGTTCATCATTAAGGCACTGGTTCCCGCCCTCAAGAAGTACCCGTACCTCAACGCGACCTTGGACGACGAGAAAGAAGAGATTGTCCTGAAGAAGTACTACAACATTGGAATAGCAACGAATACCGATCAGGGCCTGGTGGTTCCTGTTGTGAAGAGCGCTGATCATAAATCAATCACGCAGCTCGCGGAAGAAATTGCACGTTTAAGCGAGCGGGCACGAGCTGGACAATTGACGCTCGATGAGATTCAAGGAAGCACGTTTACTATAACGAATGTCGGCGGTATCGGAGGGGTGTTCGCTACGCCTATAATCAACTATCCTGAGGTCGCGATCCTTGGCGTGCATAAGATAACGAAGAGGCCTGTAGTGAAAGACGATCAGATAGTGATTCGTGATATGACCTACCTCTCAGTTTCCTTCGACCACAGAGTCTTGGATGGGGCCGTGGCGGCCGAATTCATGAACACAGTCAAACAATATCTCGAAGACCCGAAACTGCTTCTCGTTGAGACGGACTGAATGCCACATAAGACTGAAGCGGTCGTTCTAGGTAGCGGGCCTGGTGGATACGTCGCGGCTATCCGGTTAGGCCAGCTCGGAAAAGAAACTATTCTGCTTGAGAAGGAAAGGGTAGGCGGCGTCTGTCTCAATGTAGGCTGCATTCCGTCGAAAGCGCTAATTCGGGTTGGGAGGCTCAAGAAACGCCTTGAACTCGCGAAGCAGATCGGCTTGGAAGTTACAGGGCTTACTGTCGACTTTGGTAAGGTCCAAGCTTGGAAACAGAGCGTTGTTGACCGGTTGGTGTCTGGGGTGGAATACCTCTGTAAGGGATACAAGGTTCAGGTCATTAAAGGCGAGGGGCGCTTCAGGGGACCGCACGAATTAGAAGTGCGAACTGCTTCTGGGACGGAAAGCATCGAAACGATGAGCACGATTGTTGCGACGGGTTCACGGCCGATGGAAATTCCGGGTTTCAAGTTTGATGGAATACATGTTATCACCACGACAGAGGTGCTCGCTCTCGGAGAGGTTCCGAAGAACTTCGTGGTTATCGGCGGAGGAGTCAGTGGGTTGGAATTGGGCACCATCTATGCGCAACTTGGCAGCAGGGTAACCGTCATAGAAATGCTGGACCAGCTCCTCCCCGGCACGGACATCGAGCTAGTACGTGTCGTTGAGCGGGCTCTCCGAAGACTGGGCGTCGAGTACCATGTGAAATCGAGAGCGAAGGAATACCGCGACGGAAATGTCCACGCCGTACTAGAGGACGGTAAGGAAGCCCGATACGAAGCGGACAAGGTTTTGGTATCTGTTGGGAGAAGACCGAACAGCGACAACATCGGATTGGAGAGTACAGGCGTCGCAACAGATTCCCATGGTTTCATACAGGTGGACAAGAAGATGCAGACGAACATTCCTGGAATTTATGCTATAGGCGACGTAGTCGGCCAACCCATGCTTGCGCACAAGGCGACCAAGGAGGGCATTGTTGCCGCGGAAGTAATTGCAGGCATGAACAGTGAAGCCGACTATCGCGCGATGCCGTCCGCGATTTTCACAGACCCGGAAATTGCGACTGTAGGGCTTACGGAGAGCCAAGCAAGAGAGCAGGGCTATGATCCTGTTGTTGGAAAATTCCCCTTCACGGCGCTGGGACGCGCCCTACTGGCAGGCGAGACTGAGGGATTCGTGAAGTTAGTTGCAGACAGAGCTTCTGATATTTTGCTTGGCGCCCATATTGTCGGAGCGGACGCTTCTGATATTATCAGTGAGCTGGCGCTGGCGATAGAGATGGGTGCGACGCTGGAGGACATCGGATTGACCATACATCCACATCCGACTCTCCCCGAAGCCATCATGGAATCCGCTGAAGCAGCGAAAGGAAAAGCCATCCATATCCTACAAAAATGACAACGCCAGGTAACCTTCTGGATCTAGGCTTGCGAGACTACGGGGAAGTATTGGAACTCCAGCGAAAGCTCATAGAGCTACGCGCGCAAAAAACCATTCCTGATACTTTGATCTTAGTCGAACACCTGCATGTATTCACGGTGGGAAAAGCCGTACAGGGCGAGGTCCCCAAACAGATCGAAGGAGTTCCTGTTTTTCGCATAGAGAGGGGAGGGCAATGGACGTACCACGGGCCGGGGCAACTAGTGGGCTATCCTGTTTTGGATCTTGATGCACGCCAAAGAGACATTCACGGGTTCCTGCGAAAGATTGAGGAAGTACTCATCACCTCTCTCAGTAAGTTCGGCATACAATCCGAGCGTCACGAAGGGCAAACAGGTGTATGGGTTCAGAACAAGAAGATTGCATCAATTGGTGCAGCAATCCGGAACTGGGTTAGCTTCCATGGTTTCGCCTTGAACGTTAACACAGACCTGAATTACTTCACGCTCATAACGCCCTGCGGGTTGCCCAGCTCGACGATGACGTCGATGCGAGCCCTGCTTGGCGATGAACTCAATTTCGATCAGGTAAAGAAGGAAGTTCGAGCGATTTTCGGGAAGGTCTTCGAACTTCAATTGACAGAGGCCAAGTCCGAGACAACCCAATACATCACAGCTCCTTAATTCATCAGAGGATACCGAAACTAGGCCGCCGTCAAGCGCGGGCCACAGAAGTCAGGCAGACTGATCTGCCCGAAGCCATGGTCGGGCGCCATCGCCGTCGGGATCGACTTCACATCTACTCTTCAAAGAGTTCTAGTCCATTTGGATTCAACTTCTCAATACAATATATTTAAGAACGTTAATCTGAATTCGTTCTCGGATACGTTATGAGCATTACCACAGCACAAGAGAGGGTTGCGCGCTTAGTCCGGTCGGGGTTTCGTGGTCAATGCCGACCGGCTGAGCGACTGCGTAAAGTCCGGAGCACCGCGCAAGAGATTGACGAACTCGAGGTCATGCGTCTTGAGGCTGTTTTTTCTGCGCTTGCAGATAGAACGCGCTTGAAGATCCTGAAGCTGCTCGGAAAGGAAGAGCTTTGTTCATGTGAAGTCATGGCAGGGTTGGATCTGACACAACCGACAACTTCTCATCATCTGGGAATCTTGGAGAGGACCGGTCTGGTTGTATCGCGGCGTGAGGGCAAGTGGGTCTTCTATCGCCTCGCGGATCCGAAACTAGGAACGTTGCTTGGGCGCAGTCTCGTTACAGCTAGGAGAGACTGAATTGACGCCCCTCCAGCCTCAACGGCTGTCGCTTCTCGACCGGTTTCTGACGGTGTGGATCTTTGTGGCTATGGCGGTTGGCGTGGGAGCTGGGGCTGTCTTCCCAGATATCGCCAAGATACTTGACTCGTTGAGGATCGACACAATATCCTTGCCTATTGCGGTTGGCTTGCTTTGGATGATGTATCCTCCTCTGGCAAAGGTGCGGTATGAGGAGCTTTCGAAAGTTGGGCGGGCTTGGAAGATGTTCAGCGTTTCACTCGTTCAGAACTGGCTCGTCGGGCCCTTCTTGATGTTCGCGCTCGCGTGGATCTTTCTGCCGGACCTACCGGAGTATCGAATCGGAATAATCATGGTGGGCCTAGCGAGATGCATCGCAATGGTTCTCGTGTGGAACATGCTGGCAGGAGGCGATAACGAATACGCAGCTGTTCTCGTTGCTCTCAACTCAATTTTCCAAGTTGCGCTTTACTCCGTGTACGCCTGGTTTTTGGTCACGCTCTTATCATCTTGGGTTTCTCAAGGCGCTGGCGTGACAGTGGCAGTCTCCATCTGGGACATCGCAAGAACAGTCTTCGTGTTCTTGGGAATCCCGTTCATCGCAGGAATTGTGACTAGGTTCATGCTGATCAGGAGCAAGGGCAAGGATTGGTATGAGGGCTCTTTCATGAGGAGATTGAGCCCGACTGCATTGATAGGCCTGCTCTTCACCATTCTAGTGATGTTCTCTCTGAAGGGCGAGTACATTCTTGCGTTGCCTTGGGACGTTGTGCGGATCGCCATACCTCTGGTGAGTCACTTTCTGATAATGTTCAGCGTCTCATTCCTAATGTCTTGGGCTCTCAGGTTCGCCTACCCGGAAACCGCGACGCTAGCGTTTACGGCGGCAAGCAACAATTTCGAACTCGCCATTGCTGTCACTGTCGCAGTTTTTGGAATAAACTCGGGCGAAGCATTCGCTGCAGTAATCGGCCCACTTTTCGAGGTCCCTGTCCTCATAAGCTTGGTAAATGTTTCACTCTGGGCGAAGACACGTTTCTTCACCGAAGCAAGAACAGTCGAGCTGCCTGGGATTCGGGAAAAAGCCTAGCAGAAACCGTTCAAATCACAGGGAGCCCTTTGCTTAGCGGTTATGTCGGCTACGGTTGCTTGGTTCAGCCTTATCACATCCTGAGTTCTCAGTTCGAGAAGCCTGTCCCTCGAACCTCCTCCGCAGAAGATCGTCTCATAGCTCAACAGTTCTTTGTCGAGTACTACCTTCATGTTCGTCTTGTGGAAGACCGATGGAGTTCCTCCGGGCGGGTAGCCGCTCACTGTTTCAGCCTCGCTGAGACCCAGTAATTGCAGATTTCTTGAGTTCAGTACTTCGGCTGCTTTTTGAAGACTGACTCTTCGATTTCCCGGAACTATGAGCAACGCATAATCTCCCTCTGACATCCTGCACACGAGGTTCTTCGTGATCCTGCGGAGTTCCAGTCCGGTCGCCAGGGACGCGTCTGCGGTGTGAACTGTTTCTGGTTTGCTTATGAATCGGTGCCAGACCTGCGCCTCTTTCAGGTATCCAGCCAAATCCGTTGCATCTCCTTTCTCGGTCATTGCGATTCGCCATCGAAGATCTGACGTTCACACTTTAGTCAATTGTGTGGCGATGTGCCGCTGATTCTCGTGGAGGAGGCTTGGGCGGCGTGTTCGTTGTAACTAATGAAAGCTAGCTTTGTGATCTGAGCCACCAGCTAGGCAGCCTGATTTTTCTCGGAATATCACGATGATTACATGGTTTGATATCTAGTACGGGTGTGCCATCGAAGGCATCGAGATTTTTCACCTGCAGAGTATTCGCTTCGTGTCGTAGCAACTCTACCAGGGTTAACCCTATAGGGTTGGGGTGATTCCGCTGCCTGGTGCTGAAGATTCCAACCTCAGGCAATTCTTTCCTGTGTTTTGGGCGGGTGAGAAGCTGGCTTCTCTCAGATTTCTCGACCTTGTGCATATAGTAGAGCACGAAGAGGTGAGAATACCCTTCTATGCCTCGGAGGCCTTTGGTGTATTTCTTCTTCAGAACGATCCTTGATACAACGCTGTCCGTGCGTTTCTTGGAGCCCTCTTCAGCGTATTCTGTACTAACGAAGCCGATTGGTTCCAACGCAATTCTTACCTGTCCCATGCGTCTATCAGCCATGCAGGTGCAGTTGCTACGTTAGTAGCTACATTTAGGGGCATAATTCCTTCCTTTGTGGAATTGTATGCCGAAAGCCTTGGTGCCCGCATTGCGGACGGCCAGATGGTCGGAGAGAAGTGGAAGGCTAACATGAACTACAGGAAAGTGCGAGTGGGCTCGCTGGAGTTGACCGAATTGGAGATGCGCTTTGACGGCGACGAAGAAGCCATCAGAGATTTCCTTAGCCGGTTTAGAGCCAAAGTCCAGAGGAATGCGGGTTAGGAAGCTCTGCGCTCTTAGTTTTTCAGAGCTCATTAGGAGTGAGACAGGAGGGACGGGTATCTGTGCCTGGTACGCTGAGTCAAAGAGATCTCGAACGTTACGATAGGCAGATGATGATCAGAGGCTGGGGACGAGAGGGGCAGGCCAAGCTGAAATCTGCGGCGGTTGTCGTTGCGGGGATCGGAGGATTGGGTTGCCCAGCTGCGCTCTATTTGTCCGCGGCGGGGGTCGGTAGAATTCGACTGATCGACAGAGATCAAGTCGAGTTGAACAACCTCAACAGGCAGATTCTGCACTGGGAAAGCGATCTGGGGCGGCAGAAGGCTGAGTCCGCGAAGGAGAAACTGGAGCGACTGAACTCAGACGTTGCGATTGAAACCATAGATGCCACGATCACAGACCAAAACGCCATGGAGCTGATGCGAGGATTCGATATCGTCATTGATGGAATGGACAACTTTCAAACACGATTCGTGCTGAACAGAGCGTGCGTCAGTGAAGGCATTCCATTCATATTCGGTTCGATCTACGGTTTCGAAGGATTCATGACGACAATAGTGCCACGCAAGACGCCTTGTTTGGCCTGTATCTATGGTGACGTTACGCCGGAGATCGGGAAGTTTCCCGTCGTTGGGACCACCCCAGCCACAATCGCATGTCTCCAAGTGACGGAGGCCCTCAAGCTCATCTTGGGCATCGGAGCGCACTATCTAGGCAGGCTGCTGTTTTGGGACGGGGAAGACATGGTTTTTCGTGAGATTGAACTCCAGAAGAAATCAGACTGCCCTGTGTGCAGCAGGTGAAAGGAATGGTGAAGGTCGTGGTGCACGTCTATGCGAACCTTGCGGAACTCTTCGAGTCCAAGCACATCGACATATCCGCGCCTGTAGCGACTGTGAGAGAACTCATAAACTTCATTTCGGCTGCGTACAACCCGCAATTCAAGGAATTGCTCATAGACGCCAAAACGGGGCATGTCAGGAGGTTTCACAAGATACTCGTCAACGGTCGAGATATAGACTTCCTAAACAAGCTGGACACTGGGATAGCGGACGGGGATGATGTTTCGTTCTTTCCACCAGTAGCAGGGGGATGAGAGAAAACGGCTGCGCTTGCCACGTTTAGGGGGCAGGAGCTAACCTTCCCGTTTGTTCTATAGCACTCGGAACCAGTTCGAAATAATTATTCTACCTACTACTTGGTTACCTGGCACTTATGTGCTAATTGATAATTGCAAACATCTTAACTCCTGCCACCCACGAATGCTAGCTCATGGCTTTTGGTGGATACGCCAACAAGATAGCGCGAATTGATCTGACGAAGGGCAAAGTAACATACGAAACGCCGAACGAGGATGACCTAAGGAAATATATCGGCGGACGAGGGCTTGGAGCAAAATACGTTTTTGACAACGGGCCGAAGATAGAGCCGCTTTCTGAGGAGAACATACTCTGCTTCATGGTTGGGCCACTGGTTGGCAGCGATGTCACTATGAGCGGCCGAATGGCCGTTGTCACTAAATCTCCACTGACAGGGACCGTAACTGACTCTCACCACGGAGGGTGGTCAGGTGCTAGGCTTCGGTGGGCTGGATTTGACGGAGTCATCTTCAAGGGTCGAGCACGGAAACCGACCTATGCATACGTCGAAGGCGAAAAGGTCACACTGAAGAGTGCAGCGCGCATCTGGGGCAAGAACGTCCACGACACGGTCAAGGCTCTAACCAAGGCGCACGGATCGAAAGACATCAGCGTAGTAGCCATTGGTCAGGCAGGCGAGAAACTGGTTAGATTCGCTGCAATCGTGAACGAGAACGATCGTGCGTCAGGCCGAGGTGGAACCGGAGCAGTCATGGGATGGAAGAGGCTGAAGGCGGTTGCAATCAAAGGGAACATCAAAGACAAACCGAAGCCAGCGCGGCCCGAAGATTTCAAGAAGGCCGTGGCTCTCGGGAACACAGCTATCGTCAAAGGTGATGTGACTGCACCCCGAAAGGGTGGTCTGTCAGTGTACGGAACCAATGTCCTCATGAACATTGTAAACGAGATAGGAGCACTCCCGACACGAAACGCGCAGCAGACGCAGTTTGAGCACGCAGAGAAAGTGAGCGGAGAAACAGTCAAGGAAACAATACTCGTGAACGACCCAACGTGCCACGCATGCCCGGTCGCATGCAAGAAAGAGGTCGAAGTCAAGGAAGGCCCGTACAAAATCCACATGGAGAGCACCGAGTATGAGTCCATGTGGGCTCTTGGAGCTAACTGCGGATGCAGCAGCAAGGAAGCTATTGCCAAGATAATCTACTTGGCTAACGACTACGGGGTAGACACCATCGAACTCGGCAACTGCATTTCCATAGCAATGGAGGCAAGCCAGAAGGGCCTCATTCGGGAGAAGATTGAGTGGGGGGACACTGAAGCCATGATTGACCTGGTGCGTAAGATCGGAAGCAGAAGAGGCATCGGGAAGACCCTTGCGGAAGGAGGCTGGAGAGCAGCCAAAGCTTTCGGAAATGAGGGCTTAGCCAACCAAGTGAAAGGTCAGTGCATCGCCGCATACGACCCAAGAGGGCTGCAGGGGATGGGCATAGGGTTCGCAACGTCGAACCGCGGAGCATGCCATCTCAGAGGCTACACACCTGCGAGCGAAGTTCTCGGAGTGCCCGAAAAGACAGATCCGCTTGCATGGGAAGGGAAGGGTAAGCTTCTCAAGATCTTCCAAGACCTGCACGCGATCTCGGACTCGTTCGACATCTGCAAGTTCAATGCCTTCTCAGAGGGAATCAACGAGTACGTGGCCCAGTACACTGCCATGACAGGAATCGACATTGATTCGGATGGTCTGATGAGGGCCGGCGAACGCATCTACAACCTAGAACGATACTACAATAACCAGCTGGGCTTCGCGGGCAAGGATGACAATCTTCCCGAGAAATTCCTCAAACAGCCTGGGTCAGGGCCCGCAGCGGGGCACGTGTGCGAACTAGACAAGATGAAGAAGGAATACTACGAGGCCCGAGGCTGGGTCGACGGAGTCGTACCTGAGAACAAGCTTCGTGAACTGGGAATAATCGCCTAGCAACCCTGAATCCTCAGCCAGCGTCAGAGCTACTTGTGCACACTTTGCGAGCGTAGTGCTAGCGGAAGCTGTCAGAAATTCTCCGCGTATGGGTAGATCAAAGCAAGCCTGTCGCCATCGTGCAACTCAATGTCAAGTCCACCAACAAATTGGTGGGATCTCCCATTAACTAGGACTCGGGCCCAGGGTCTCACTTCGCCCCTTTCCGTGAGAATGATGTCAGATATGTGATAGGAGTCCACAATCTCCTTCAGAATATCCCTCAACCTGTGCTCCGAAGAAGAGAATTCCACTGTGCCTGTTCCGGCTCGCTGCCTAGCGATACTCATGAACTTGACGGTCAGTCTGACCAAGTAATCGTCGGTCCCCCCACAGCAACATTCAGAAACAACCTTTAACCCACGCATTTTGAAAGTTTTCTTTCACTCGGCTGAAATTGACTTGAATAGAAAGAATGTTAGTCCAAGCCACGAGCACGAAGTCTGCGGCTCAGGCTTCAAACATCTAACCCCGGTTTCCGACGCACTTGGAATCGCCATGAGCAATCTGCGGTGGAAATGCCCAGAAGTCGAGACCGTAGCCGTTTCGATGGCTTTGGGACAGGTTCTGGCTGCAGATGTGATTTCTCCAGTGGATATTCCGCCCTTTGACAGAGCTGCGATGGACGGTTTCGCGGTGATTGCTGAAGATACCTATGGTTCTACAGCGACGGCCCCGGTGTTTCTGAAGGTTGTAGGGAATGTTCGCCTAGGAGAGGATGTCAACATCCGTCTCAGCAAAGGTGAAGCTACCTCAATCGTTACAGGAGGCCAAATGCCCCAAGGGGCTAACGCGGTTGTGATGGTGGAGTACTCCAAACTGCGAGAGGATGGAACTGTTGAGCTGTCCGATGAAGTACACCCCGCTGAGAATGTTGCACGAGTCGGCGAGGACGTGCGTAAAGGAACACTCGTCCTGAAGAAAGGCACGAGGATTTTGCCTCAGGATCTCGGCATGCTGACCTACCTTGGGATGACTGAAGTCATTGTCGCGCGTAAACTCCGCGTGGCAGTTCTATCAACAGGTAGCGAACTTCAAGAAGTGTCGGCCTTCAAGCAAGGCAAAATCCCAGATGTCAACAGGCCAGCTTTGATCGCTGCGATTCGAGAGTTAGACTGCGAACCAGTAGACCTAGGCGTGGCGGCAGACGAATTCTCGCAGATACGGAGTAAGCTCCAAGAGGGGGTTAAGACTGCTGACATTGTGCTCGTTACTGCTGGCACGTCAGTCGGACCGGGCGATATAGTACCTAAGGTCGTCGATTCACTGGGCAAACCCGGCATGGTGGTTCACGGCGTGGCGATGAGGCCTTCCATGCCCACCGGGTTGGCCGTGGTCGACGGCAAGCCAGTGGTATCATTGCCAGGTTATCCTGTCTCTGCGTACATCGCTTTTCTAGAATTCGTTCCTCCCTTAGTTGCTTACATGCTCGGATCAGATTTCTTGCCGAGGCCCCTCGTCAAGGCAAGGCTTACGCGGCGCATCACGGGTATTCTTGGATCCCGCACGTACGTGCGCGTTCTCGTTACCGCTGGCAGGGGCGGATTGGCCGTAAACCCTGTCAGAACTTCTGGCGCGGGTATCCTCAGCAGCTTGGTTCAGGCCAACGGTTTCATCATAGTTCCCGAGCATGTTGAAGGCTTCGAGGAAGGGCAAGTTGTAGATGTAGAGCTATTTCGACCTGTAGAGCGTGGTCCAACTGTTGAGTGAGAGGAAGGTCTTCCGCGAGCTCAAGAGCCTAGAGGAGGCAATCTCGATTCTTTGGGCTTCATGGCAGGCGCAACCTCCATCTTCTGAGAGGATTCCACTTCAAAATTCGCTGGGCCGCGTTCTTGCAGAGGACATATTCTCAACTATCGATGTGCCGGGCTTCGATCGGGCCAGTATGGACGGCTTCGCCGTCAGGGCCGAGGACACATTCAGTGCCGACGAGCAGCATCCTGTAAACTTGAAAGTGCTTGCTCAAGTGGAGGCGGGCGACGAATCAGTGTACACTGTTGCAAGAGACGAGGCTGTCGAGATAGCAACGGGCGCAGCGATGCCTAAGGGCGCCAACGCAGTTGTCATGGTCGAGTATACAAAAAGAACGGGCAAGGAGGTTTCAGTTTTCAAACCTGTCTCACCAAGTGAGAACGTTACGGATACGGGTAGCGACATCATGTGTGGCGAATTGCTGCTTCGAAAATCTCAAACCATCACGCCACGAGAAATCGGCCTTTTGGCCGCCGCAGGTCTCGTCGAGGTATCCGTCTTCCGAAGGCCGCGAGTAGCGATCTTCTCCAGTGGAAACGAACTCGTCAGACCGGGAGAGCCGCTAGTATTCGCTAAGTTGTATGATATTAACGGCCCAGCCCTGGCTGCAGCCGTACTCGAATGCGGAGGTGACCCAGAGTTCAAGGGAATCCTTCCTGACGACTACTCTTCAATCAAAGGCAAGCTCAGTTCAGCGCTCAACGAAGCCGACATTGTCATCTCGTCAGGGAGCACGTCGTCAGGACCAGGCGACCTGATTTACCGAGCTGTCGACGACCTTGGCAAGCCTGGTATCCTTGTCCACGGCCTCACCCTCAAGCCAGGAAAGCCTGCACTCATTGGGTTAATCCACAACAAGCCCATATTCGGGCTACCGGGGTACCCAACATCCGCTCTCATGATCTTTCATTCCCTCGTGGCACCGGTAATTCGCCGTCTCGCGAACACCACCGAGGTTAGGCCCGTCAAAGTTGAGGCTCTTTGCGCGATGAAATTCTTCAAGGCCCGCGGCCGCCGAGAGCTCTTGCCCGTTCAACTAGTATCGCAGCCGGACGGCAGGCTGGCTGCGTATCCTATGCAGAGCGGTTCAGGCGCAATAAGCTCGTTCGCATTAGCAGATGGATTTGCCGACCTCCCCGAGACGCAAGAGTTCGTCGAGGAGGGCGAGAGCATGGATGTCGAACTCTTCGGGAAAGAACTGGTTCCTCCATCGCTCGTGGCAATAGGAAGTCATTGCATCGGAATTGACATTGCCTTTGCCATGCTTAGGGAAAAGGACGCGAGTTTCCTTGGCAGAACGGTCAACGTTGGCTCAGTCGGAGGATTTCATGCCGTAAAACGTGGCGAAGCGGACGTGGCCGGAGTACACCTTCTGGATGAGAAGAGTGGAGAATACAACGTTCCATTTCTTGCAGATTTCGGCCTCGCGAAATCCGCGGTTCTGATTAGAGGCTACAGTCGAGAGCAGGGCCTTATCGTCAGGCACGGTAACCCCAACAACGTCAGAAGCTTCGAAGACCTTACCAGGAAAGGTGTGCGTTTCATCAACCGGAACAGGGGCTCAGGTACAAGGCTCCTTATTGACAAACACCTTTCCGAACTCGCAAAGTCGCGAGGAATCGACTTGGCAACTCTTTCAAAAGAAATCGAGGGCTATGACTATGAAGCTAAATCACACTCGGCGGTTGCCGCCTCCATCAAGAACGATCGGGCTGATGTAGGCTTCGGCATAAGGACAGCCGCTGTCAACGTCGGCTTGGATTTCATAAAGACGGAGGACGAGAAGTACGACTTCTTGGTAGCAAAGTCTCGACTTGAAAAACCATCAATCCGAGCCTTTACAGCTCTAGTTGGCTCAAGAGAGTTCTCTCAGGCACTTCGCGACAGAGCACCGGGCCTCAGCGCAGGGGAAGATTCGGGCACTATGATTTTCCAACCTGAGTTCGCATGCTGAGCAAAGGTAAGCAGGTTCTGACGAAAGTAAATACGATTAGAAAATGTAGACGCGAGAGAAGAAGCGCCAGGCGAGGGAGGATAGGCGCTGTTCATATGCCGTGCTGTCAAGTCAGGAGCTGATTACAACACCGTAATTAGGGACACCGCAAATGACTGCAGGTGCGATTGTCGGTGACGAGTTGTGTTCTCTGCTCTCCTTCAAGCACTCTTCGACCCGGAGTGGCGTCCCTTAGCGTAGGGTCAATCTCCCGTTCTTCGGCTTATTACGGGCTTCGTGGCTCGATGGTTCCGATTGGAACAATTGAGACTTAATCCACTCCCAATATCACATTTGTTGCTTTGATTATGGC
The DNA here is from genome assembly GCA_964649235.1 of uncultured Candidatus Bathyarchaeia archaeon. GTDB lineage: Archaea > Thermoproteota > Bathyarchaeia > 40CM-2-53-6 > 40CM-2-53-6 > FEN-987. Next base: position 1,966 of record CAZYOZ010000030.1, on the reverse strand, counting down.
GTATACATCTTTTCCTTCCTTTAGGCTTAATTTCTCGATCGAAGTCTTCGTGATGACTGAGATGATCTCAAGTCCGCCTGGGAGTTGTACTACGACTTCGGAGTTGACGGCGCCCTCTTTAATGCTCTTAACCTTCCCCTTCAATACGTTCCGCGCGCTTAGCTTCACAAGCTCACCTCCCTTAAGGAGGCCGGCACAACATATCTAGCAACGCCAAATTCTACGATCATGAATTAACTTTTTCGATATGATGATCACCCCCTAAGTTTTCGAAATTCTGAATTTGACATGGCAAGTTCCAGTTCACCCACAGAACGGGACGCTGAACTATGCAATCCCCCTCGAGAAAATGATGAAAAGCGTTATATTTAGCAGAGTATGTTGAAACGCGATGTCGCAATGCCGCGCTCTGCTGTCACCAAAGTTCAAGGTGTGATGTTGGTGGTTGTAGCGGTGATTGGTATGGCAGGGGGCGGTTACGCGTTCTTGTCGGTGAACGGGCCAGGTAAGAAGAAGGTGATGGTGTCAACTACAACGAGCTTGTATGAGACAGGATTTCTTGACGTGATCAAAACGAGCTTCGAGGGCAAGCATCCCGATATGAATGTTTCCTTCATATCTCAGGGAACGGGGCTTGCGATACAGACAGCTATGAGAGGCGACGCCGACATGATCCTCGTCCATGCTCCAAGTAGCGAATATCTATTCCTCAACGGAAGCTACGGAGTGAACCGTAAGATACTGGCCTACAATTTCTTCATAATTGTCGGACCTCGGCAGGATCCTGCCGGAATAACGGGGAAGTCAGTTTCGGACGCGTTGAAGCAAATCAGGGCTGCTGGTTTGAATGGCACAACAGTCTGGGTCTCGAGAGGAGACAATTCCGGAACATACACGAAAGAGGTTAGCCTGTGGAAATCCGTCGGCCTTGACGTGAAACAGCTTCGTACCGAGAAATGGTATCTGGAGGCAGGCAGCGGAATGACGGCAACCCTTCAATTGGCCAATGAAAAACGCGCATACACACTTTCAGACATGGGCACCTACCTCCAAAACCTGAAGAATCATAACATCGATCTCGTGCAAATCATTGGAGCGAGCAAGAGTTTACTCAATGTATACAGCGCCATCGCTGACAATCCGAACAACCCTAACATGACTAAGACCAACTTCGCGGGCTCGATGCAACTGATCAGATACCTCGTCTCAGATGAAGGCCAGCAGCTCTTCGCAAACTATGGAGTCAGCAACTATGGTCAGCCGTTGTTCCAACCCTACATTCCGCTAGCCCAGAGCCAAGGCAACCAGACTTTGCTTGGATGGATAAAGGCTTACGCGTTTTTCCAGGGTTCGGAGTGCCCGCCGCGGTTCCGCTATCAAGCCGATGACCTATATCCACCAACAGAAGGAGCTGCGCCTCAGCTATCCGTGTCGCTCCAGTGGAACAGGGAGAGGAAGATGGCGCACTGGACCCCATTACCGAAGGCATAATCCGCGCCATACACCTCATACTTTCAGGCGACCCTGAAGTATACGCCATCACCACACTTTCCCTATTCGTTTCCATATCAGGCACTCTGCTCTCCTGTGTCTGGAGCATTCCGATTTCCGCAACTCTCGCGCTGCGTAGTTTCCCGGGAAAACGGGCTCTGAAAGGGCTCTTCAACGCTCTAATCGGCATTCCCACAGTGACCTTGGGTCTATACCTCTACCTGCTCCTCTCAAGGAGCGGCCCGTTTGGTTACTTCCAGCTACTTTACACCCCATATGCCATCATTGTCGGTCAATGCATCCTCGTCACTCCAATCATAGCGAGTTTCGCTACAAGCGCGCTAGAATCCGTAGATCCAGAAGTGAGGACTTTAGCCAAGACTCTCGGAGCGTCCGGCATCCAGATCGACATCGTTGTCCTTCGGGAGGCATTCTGGGGGGTTGCGCTGGCAATCCTGGCTGCCTTCAACAGGGC
>CAZYOZ010000029.1:11235-23513 GCA_964649235.1 uncultured Candidatus Bathyarchaeia archaeon | reverse complement strand
TCCCTAAGGTCTTCTATGGGGACGATGGAATTTCGAAGCTCTGCGCCGACCCAGAAGTAGAGCTCGTTGACATTGCCCTCCCGAACAACCTGCACCTGACCGCAACGCTTGTCGCTGCCGAGAACCGCAAACACATTGTCTGCGAGAAACCCCTCGCTAGGAACGGGCAGGAGGCCAAGGAGATGCTTGACATTGTCAACAAGAATGGTGTCCTGCATTTCTATGCAGAGAACTATGTTTTCACGCAGCAGATTGCCAGAGCAAAGGAGCTCATCGACCGAGGTATTCTTGGCCAAGTGTTCTGGGTCAGATGCCGCGAGGCCCGCCTCTCGCAGCACTCTTCTTGGTTCTGGGACCCGGCCACATCGGGGGGCGGAGCACTTCTCGACCCTGGGGCGCACACAATCGAGGTCGCGCGGTATCTGATGGGTAAGAAGCCTGTTTCAGTTCTTGGCTGGTCTTCGAAGCTTGTGCACTCAACGCTAGCTGAGGACAATAGCCTAGTGCTCGTAAAGCACAAAGGCTCAGAGTTATCCCAAGCCGAAAGTAGCTGGGTAACGCGGGGAGGACTAGATTTTCGAGTTGAGGTGTATGGGGGCAACGGGAATCTGTTCTCGACGATTTCGCGCGAGGCGGGAACAAACCTGTTCACGGCCGAGACCGGCACGGAGCTGACCGGGACCATGGAAACAATTGTTGAGTCCGCAGAAACGAAGAAGGGACGGATTTTTCCGGCATTGAGCGAGCATCGAACCCTAGGTTACGTTCAGGAGTTTCGGCACTTCCTCTCAGCGCTCTCATCAGGCGAGAAAGCGTTGGAAACCTTCGAGGAGGGGTATCAGGTAAACAAGATCATCGATGCAGCTTACCAGTCGGTGAAGACTCAGTCTTGGCAGACAATCTAGACAGCAGCGGCGTTAAGTCACAGCTGCGCACTCATCTGCCCATTCGACTCTGGGTAAGGTGAGGACGTGAAATCAAACAAAGCGGCGCTCACTCGAAGATTGAAGAAACTCTTCGTCCCGATAGTGTCGGACGTTCTCGACGAGATGGGCATCACTGGAAACGTCTTCCCTCCAGACCTTAGACCAATTCGATCAAGAGTGAAGGTTGCAGGCTTCGCCCTCACCGCGCGAACGGAACGGTATGCTGACTTCACGAAGGTCAACTTGGAGGAATGGATTGATGTCATGATTAGGATGCTTGAGGCAGCACAACCATTGGATGTTTTTGTCGTATCCACTGGCAACTCAATTCACGCAGCTTCGTGGGGGGAGTTGATGAGCAATGCTGCCCAGTCACGGGGAGCCGTAGCCGCCGTGACTGACGGAGCGGTACGCGATGTGCCCAGGATTTTGTCCATGCGGCCATCTTTTCCAGTCTATGCAAGAGCACACAATCCCGCAGATGCGAAAGGGCGTCTGAAGTATGTCGAATACAATATCCTGGTGGAGTGCGCGGGCATCAAAGTGAACCCTGCAGATATCATATTCGGAGACCTTGATGGAGTCGCTTGTATTCCCAGTGCAGACGCAGTCACAGTCATTCAGCGGTCCGAGGAGAAACTGAGCAAAGAGCATCAATTCCGGCGTGCAGTTCGAAGAGGCGTGCCAGTATCGGAAGCTTTCGCTAAGTACAGAACTTTCTAGCCTGAGCGCCGAACTCACATGTTTCGGGCCGTGTGATCCATTCTCCGATGGCTTTCTACATGCATACTACACTGCGACTGATTCAATGCCTGTCATCTCGCAGAAGTCAATGAGCTCGGCCGACACATCGCCCAATCCCAGCCCCCAGTGGTGACTCATCCCTTTTGCTTTTCTGAGGACCTCCCGGTGGTTGACCTTGAACCTGACGTTAGCTACGACTCCGCCGTGGTACACCTCCTCTGCTGGAAAACTCTCGCCGGACGCGATGAGCATCCTGTATGAGCCCCGCCTGCCAGTCAGACTGCCAATTGTGACAGGGCCCGGTCTAACTTGGTACACGACGCTGACACCTTTCTTAGATACACGATCGGTTTCGAAACGAACCTGTTCTCTTGAGGCTGCAAGGCCAGGAGCTCCGGCTCCGTAATGACCGACCAGCAATGCATCGTCTTCCTCGAGAATTCCGAGCAATTCGCCATGTAGCGCAGGTTTCCCGGTCAGAAGGGCCAACAAGTAGAGAATTAGCGTCACGTGCACGTCCGCCTCGCAACCCGCGGGCACCCCCTCTTCGTTGAGAAGCGACAACCCGAGGTTCGGGACGCCTATAATCTCATACCAGTCCTCAACCGCAATGGCGTCCAGCTTGTTATCCTTGACGATTTTCTTCATTGCTAAGTACGCCTTGACCGCATCCATGATCTGCATGTCGTCGACCGAGATACTCTTCACTCCTCGAGAGACATCGCGCCACGCCTCGCGAGCTTCAGCGTCGTCTATCTCAGCCATTAGTGTTCGGAAGAGGTGCATGCTAACACCCACCACACGGCTTCCCAGCCTCTCGCGGAGCTCGATTTCGTCAAATGCTGCCTGGGTTTGCCCCCTAATTCTTTGATATCCTATAACACCGACTCTGGCTTCGCGAAGCCTCTTCCTCGCCGCTACAACCCGAGCTGTCATCGCAATTTCGCGAATGACGCGGACATCATCAATATCGCCAAATACCATCTTGTAGTATCGGCCCATCTCAGAAAGAACCGCGGATACTTGTTGAGCTCCAGGTATGGATCCGCTGTCGAACTGGTTTGTTCCCCAGACAATAATCGGCACGTCTGCCAGCTCGACGACTGTAGTGGCAAAAGTGTCATCTGCATACGTCGCGTACAACAGGCAGATCGCGTCAGGTCCTTGACCAAGTAATTCGCCGCCTACGCGGAGCGCTTCTTCATCGCTGTCAACGAGTCTTCCCGTAGATAGGACTTTCAGACCCGAACTGCTGAGTGCTTCGATTGCCTGGCTTTGCAGGTTCTCTGACTTGTCAGCCCCAACCTCGTATGGGGATACAAGAGTCACAAGACCAATTTTCGGTTGAATCTGATACATCTCCGGGTCATTCAGGAGCCTTCTCAGCTAACACAATATAAAACATCGAGAACCAGCCTGACCTTCAGCGGCAGGCCTGCGAAGAGTTCAAGGGCTCCGCGTTATATCGGGGCGCGCGAGAAGCTGATGCCGGTAAGTGGGTTGGTTGGCTTTCGGCACTATGTTGTCGGCGTTGACGGAGGTGCCACAAAAACCGTTGCGCTTCTTGGGGATGAGCATAGCAGAATCTTTGGTCGCGGGGAGTCAGGCTCATCTAACTATCACAATGTCGGTATCCCGCTTGCGGTGAAAGCGATTAGGGGGGCCGTCAGAGCGGCCCAGGAACGCGCAGGTGTGCTAGGGACGCCCGAGATTGCCGTGGTGGCGCTTGCGGGAATCGATTCACCCAGGGACAGGGTCATAGCTCGGCGTTTTGTTAGGGACGCAAAGATCGCACGCGAGAGCTTCGTGGTACATGATTCGGTCGCGGCTCTTGAGGCCGCGACGCGTGGGAAGCCCGGAATAATCGTGATTTCGGGAACTGGCTGCGTGGCTGCGGGCATCAACTCCGGAGGCGAGTACAGGCGTGCCGGAGGCTGGGGCTATCTTGCTGGCGACGAAGGCAGCGGCTACGACATTGGCCGGAAGGCTTTGATGGCTGCCTATCGGGCATTAGACGGTAGCGGCCAGCCTACGGGACTCACGAATGCTTTCAAGCGACGGTTTCGAGTCGGCGCTCTTGAAGATGCTCTGCCGGAGATTTACTCGAATGGAATGACTGTAGACGAAATCGCAAGATTAGCGCCCCTAATTTCTAGGATGGCATCCAAGGACCGAGTCAGCAGACAGATTCTGAGCAATGCCGGTATCGCTTTGGCTGAGTTGGTCTGCGCTGTGGCCAGACGGCTAAGGATGGCTCATGTTCCTCTGACAGTGTCAACTGTTGGCGGTGTGTTCAAGGCTGGGCGATACCTCACGGATTCATTCACGGCTAAGGTTAGAAACGAGTGCCCGTTCGCTAAGATCGTTAGGCCCAGGATTGAACCCGCGACTGGAGCTTTCTCGCTTGCATTGCGCGAGATGCAACGGCGGAGGCGTTCACAACCAGCAACCGGCCTCATCAGCCATATATACGAAGGTGAAGCCCGAGCTCGTCGGAAGTCGCTACGATGAAGAAGATCAATGTGGGCCTGATCGGTTGCGGGTTCATCCACGACGTGTACCATATGCCTGCCTTCCGCATGATCCCGGAGGTGAACGTCGTTGCTGCGTGTGCGGCGACGGAGCAGCGTGTCCGGCCCTTTGCCGAGCGTTGGGGGATTGGGAAACGTTACCATGGACAGGACAGCTTCGAGAAACTCTGCGCAGACCCTGAAGTGGATCTCGTGGACATCGGCTCACCCAATTTTCTGCACCTACCAGCTGCACGTGCAGCCGCTGAGAATCATAAGCACGTGATATGCGAGAAGCCCCTTGCTCGAAATGTGAGAGAAGCCGAGGAGATGCTTACGCTTGTGGAACGCCAAGGGGTTATTCACTGTTACGGTGAGAATCAGGTCTTCATGCCCCAGGTTGTCAAAGCCAAAGAATTCATCGCCAAAGGAGCGGTTGGAAAGTTGTTCTGGGTGAGATCAAGGGAGGCACATTTCGGCCCGCACTCGAAATGGTTCTGGGATCCCGAACTCGCGGGCGGAGGTGTTCTCATGGATATGGGGTGCCATACCATTGAGGTCGGCCGATATTTGATTGGCAGGAAACCAACGTCAGCTTGCGCTTGGGTTTCCACATTCGTCCATGATACGAAGGCTGAGGAGAACAGTGTCGTCATGGTAAACCATGAAGGCTCAGAGCTTACTCAAGCTGAGAATAGCTGGGCAGCGCATGGAGGATTCGACCTAAGAATCGAAATGTACGGCAACGACGGATCCATCTTTCTGGACGCAACAAAAGGAACGGGACTGCAGATGTTCACAGTCGCCTCTGAAGAGAAGGTAGGGGAAATTGTTGAGAAGGCTGAGATGAAGAAGGGCTGGATGTTCCCAACTTGGAACGAGATTGAAGCCTACGGCTTCCACGGCGAACTACTACACTTCATCTCCTCCGTCCTGGACGGGAAAGAGCCGCGCGAAACATTCGAAGATGGCTTGCTCGTCAATAAAGTCGCAGACGCCGCCTATCGTTCCGTCAAATCGAGAAGATGGGAAGACGTCTGAGGAGCAATTGCCTACGCCTAGCGTTTCGCCTCGAACCACTTAGCCACTTTCGTCAGAGCCGTCGTGACATCATTTAGGTCGCTACCCCGAAGTGAGTGGTAGCATGGAATGACCACGTCCTGTTTGCACAGTTTCTCTGCTTCGGGGCAGTCTCCTGCCTTGTACTCGATTTTCTTTCCGTAGACTGGGCAGTCAAAGGGACAGTGTGTTCTTCCGTAGCCAACTTGCTTTGCGAACACTTCTTGGAGGTGGACAGGAATAGGGGCGTAGCCTTCAGCTTTCACGCCTTCTGCCGTGACCGCGGACGCGAACTCGTCTCTCCTGACCTTGGAATCTTCGTCTATTCTGAAGCCTTGCATCCAATAGACATGTTTCACATCCTTTGTGACTGTTTGAGGTCTCAACCAATCGAAAGCTTCAACGTGGCTCCTGATGTGCTGGGCATTCCGCGCTCTTCTTTGATTCGACTCGTCTAATCGTTTCAACTGTGCCCTGCCAATCACGGCTTGGAGGGAACTCATTCTTAGGTTCCAGCCGATCCCCCAAAAGATGTTATACGCTGGAACGTTGGGAATGTTCGAGAATTCAGGCCGACAATGGTTCCTGATCGACGCAGCCCTCTGGGCAATCTCGTCATCACTGGTCACAATTATGCCTCCCTCAGCTGTTGTCATGTTCTTGTTCAAGTAGAAGCTGAAACATCCTACGTCGCCAATCGAGCCAACCTTCTTTCCTTTGTACTCGGCGCCCGCGGCTTGGGCCGCATCCTCCACTACAACCAAGTCGTGCTTTCTGGCAATCTCGAGAATTGGATCCATGTCACACGGCTGACCAAGCATATGAACAGGCATTACCGCACGAGTCTTGTCGGATATCCTTGCTTCCAGCTTGTTCGGGTCCATGTTGAAAGTCTCGGCGTCAACATCACTGAAAATGGGAATGGCGTTTTGCTGCAGTATGCCATTTGCGCTTGCCACGAAAGTGTAGGGTGGAAGAATCACTTCGTCAGCTGTTCCTATCTGCGCTGCCGCAAGCGCTAGGCTGATGGCGGAAGTTCCAGAATTAACCGCAATTGCATACTTCGCGCCCACGTATCTTGCAAACTCGACCTCGAAATCTTCAACGTAGGAGCCCGCGAGCTGAGAGAGCTGTTTGTTCTTCATCACTTCGATCACAGCATGAATCTCTTCCTCCGTTATCTCAGGCTCCAAAGGTAACCCCGTTGCTCGGACAGGTACTCCCCCATCAATCGCTAGCCTCTCTGTCCTGACCTCAAACCCAATCGACATCCCGATGACCTTCCTACATACGAGAAATGGCCGCGCTTATTGAAGTATTGAATAAAATCCTAGGCGTTTTCTCATTTTGCCCTTTCTGTAAGATCAGGCCTGACAAGAGTTGCCATGTCTTCATCTCAAGCGGAGGTGCGACATTTCTTAATGTGAGCAGCATTGTTCAACTGTCAGGAGGTTCCCGCGATCGAGTACCGTCAGCTCGGCAGAACCGACATGCGCGTTTCAGTCATCAGTTTCGGCGCTTGGGCAATTGGGGGTAGTTGGGGGCCCGTCAAAGACGACGAATCGTATGCCGCTTTGAATCGCGCGATAGACCTTGGCGTGAACTTCATTGACACCGCAGATGTTTACGGGGACGGGCGGAGTGAACGCCTGATCGGCAGGATGCTGAAAGAACGGAAGGAGGAGATCTTCGTTGCCACGAAGGCAGGAAGGCGCCTTCAGCCTCATACAGCTGACGGCTATACGCTGAGAAACCTTGAGGCGTTTGTCGATCGAAGCCTGAAGAACCTTGACGTCGATTCCATTGACCTCCTGCAGCTTCACTGCCCGCCGACCGAGGCCTACTACCGCCCGGAAGTCTTCAAGGCCTTGGATAAACTGAGTAGGAAGGGAAAGATTCGACACTATGGCGTTAGTGTACAGAAAGTCAGCGAGGCATTAAAGGCCACTGAGTACCTCGAGCTACAGAGCGTCCAGATTATCTTCAACATGTTCCGGTTGAAACCCGCCACAGAGTTCTTTCCCGTCGCAAAGGAGAGGAAGGTTGGAGTAGTTGCCCGAGTCCCCCTTGCTAGCGGATTGCTTACAGGAAACATCACGAAGGAGACTAGGTTTCCGCAGGATGACCACCGGAACTTCAACATATCTGGGCAAGTGTTTGATCGGGGCGAGACTTTCTCTGGAGTTGACCTAGATCGCGCCTTTGCCGCCGTTGAGGAGCTGAAGCGAATTGTCCCGGCGGGAGTTACGTTGACCCAGATGGCTTTACGCTGGATAATAATGCACGAAGCCATCACATGTGCAATTCCAGGAGCAAAGAGGCCTGCTCAGGTTGAGGAAAACGTGGGTGCCGCAAACGTCCCGGGATTGAGTCCAGAAATTATGAGCAAAGTCCAAGATGTCTACGATAAGCTGATCAGGCCTCAGATTCATGCACTGTACTAGTTGATTTCCGTTATACTGACCTTGAGCCTGCTGGTCATCAAGCCCAGAAACAGAGCGGTTACTGCGAGCAAGACGAAGAACAATGCGGCCAGCGCCGGCTCCCCTCGTTGCGCAAACACTCCAATAGTATTAATGACCGTGTAGAGCAGCATCCCCGAGGCAACCAAATAGGCCGTAGAGGCCCAACGACGTCGCGAGAGAAGCCCCATTCCAGCTGCGATTAGGCCGAAGGCTGTCAGGAATTCTGCTTCAAGAAGAAACGCGAGTCGCACTGGCGTATTGGCCAGTTCAGGAATTTGGTTCGTCGCAAACAACGCAATCCACGAAACCACCATCAGGAATCCGATAACCAAACAATACGCTGCCGTTGCTTTTCGTAGATAGGTCTCTCCGCCCACCATGAAGTCCTCCACGTTTTGGTTCTGGTGTGATGAGGGCATCGTAGTTAGCTTATCGATAGCGGCCACGCCTACTCAATTCTAGCAAGATTGTCGTGTGTTCCGAAAGCGGAGTAGCCTAGGCCATAATGGGAAAAAATGTGTTGCACGCCTATCTCATCAAGAATCCGATGACCAGATAACAAGCTCTGGCTGCCTTGCGTAAATGCGTGCATGTTACCATGGTACCCCCCCGGGGGGTATCCGTTCAGGCAACTTGACTGGGGGCTGAACCGTGTTTTCCCACAGGTAGCTTTGGGGTGTGTTCTACGGCCTACTGTTCCTTCGAAAGACCGGCCTAGCAAATCTGGCGTCTACTTGTCTGACGCTTTCTTCTCGGCAGCCACTTATGCACCAGTATCCTAGGTGCCGGTTTCCCTGCAATTTGCAAAGTTCTACTACACGATGCATCCCGTATTCAAGCGCCATTCCAAGATACAGTCGAGCTCAAAGAAGCGGAAGCGTACCTCCTCTCATTCCTAGTGCACCTTTCAATTGCTTAATCCTTGGAATTTAGAACTCGAAATCGCTGACGAATCACCAATTCGCCGACGAAACGGCACGGCTTCCAATTCTTGGATTCTGTTCCGAGCTCTGACTAGTATGGGTTCACTTTGATAGGAGCGCGATCTCAATCCTTGGAAGATCTTGCTTTGGAGATGATTCTTCTTAGTTCTTCGCCGTTCTCTTTTAGCCAGTGGTGCAGAATTAATACGTCTGTGCTGAGACAGATGTGGTGCACCCCGAGCTCGATGTATCTTTCAGCATCACTAGGCATCCGCACCTCAGCTCTTACGGGAATGCCCATTCTTACGGCGGTTGTTATGGTCTTGAGTTCCGCTTCCTTGACCTTGGGGTGGCTCTTCTCACCCGGCATGCCCAGACTCAGGGCATAGTCTGAGGGGCCAAACTCAACCATATCAATTCCTTCTGTGGAAAGAATTTCCTCTAGGTTCTCGACGGCTGAGTTCTTTTCTATCATGATGGCCACCACAGCATCTTCACCCATCTTGATGATGTCTCCGGGCGTGGTGGTAGAGAACACGTAGCCGGCTCTCCGGTCCATTCGGTAGCCACTCATTCCCTTTGGTTCCGACCTGACCGCGCGTACGGCCTCCTTTGCGTCCTCGACGGTTCTTATGTCGGCGAAGAAGATATTCTGGATTCCAGCGGCCAGCGCCCTTTCAGCCAAGAATGTCCTTGGTTGTTGTTCTATCTTGATCATGGGTGAGAGATTTGCGAGTTCGGCGGCCCTAGCAAGGTTATCAAGATCATGAAGATCAAAGGGAGCGTACTCGCTCAAGAACTCCGCATAATCGAATATTCCAGTCTGCCCAATAATCTCCATTAGACCGGGCCATGGAATGAGGATTTGAGTTCCAAGAGTCGGCTGACCCTTGTCGATCAGCTTTCGGAGCCTGTTTTCTCTCAATCCGTTCTTTCAATCCATGCGTCTACAGCAAATGCTCTGCAGTTTTCTCGATTAACGAGTCTTTCTCGATGGGGGTAAGTTTGTTGTTTCTCAATGATAGCACTCTGTCTGCGACTCGCCTCACGAACCCCGCATCCGATTCGGCTATTATGAGGCCGCGACCGGTGTCTCTGATGTTTTTGACGATCTCAACTGTTTCGTTTCGAATTTTTGGGGCCAGCCCCCAGGTTGGTTCGTCGAAGAGCAGGAGCTTACTGTTTGTTGTCAGGGAGCGCGCTATTGCCAGCATTCGCCTTTCCCCTCCGCTTAGTGTCCAAGCTATCTGGCTGCGCCGCTCTTTCAGCCAAGGAAAGATGGCATAGGCATTGTCGATTTTGAAGTGGTTTCGGTCGCTGTATCCTCCGAGCTTTAGGTTCTCGAAGACTGTAAGGTACGGAAGGTAACCTCCGCCCTCAGGCAGGAGAACAATTCCTTGCTTAACGATATCGTGCACAGGCAATCCACTTACCAAGGTGCCATTGAACCAGATCGCCCCTGACGTCGGAGGGTTCAAGCCCGCAATTGACTTCAGTAGTGTCGATTTTCCATGCCCGTTCGGTCCGATTATGCAGAGTATCTCATTTTCGCCAGCTTCCAGTGATATGTCGGACAGTATGCGCGTTGGACCATAGGAGACACTGATGTCGTCAACCTTGAGCATGTTCTTCTTCCCCGAAGTAGGCCTTCAGCACTTCTTCCCTGTTCATCACCTGCGAAGGGTCACCTTCAGCGATGACCTTACCCAGATGCATGACAAAGAGTTCACTGCACAAGTCGACCACCTTTCGCAGTTTATGCTCAACAACTAGCAGAGCTATGCCAGCATCGTTGATCTGCTTCAGAATGGCCACGGTCTGAAGGGATTCCTCCTCGCTTAGCCCGCTGAGAGGCTCATCTAGCAGCAAGAGTCTTGGGTCTAGGCCTAGGCTCGTAGCTATCATTAGCTTCTTCAGGTCAAAGACGCCAAGGCCTCCGGCCTTCATGCTCCGCTTCTGACCGAGGTCAGTTATGCCAAGCGCCTTCTCCACAGCATCTTTGTTGGTTCCGGCAGTGGCTACAAGCAGGTTTTGCTCGACGGTAAGCGATGGAAAGAAAGTTAGTGTCTGGAACGTTCTGGCAATTCCTAGCCTGCAGATCTGTGTCGGCCTGAGTTTTTCAATGCTCTTTCCGCCGAACGAGATGGATCCGCTGTCGGGACCGTAAGGGATTCCAGTTATCGAGTTGAGTAGAACTGTTTTGCCCGACCCATTGGGCCCTATTAGCCCCTTGATTATGGGCCCGGCTAGGGCAAACGTGACATTGTCAAGCGCCTTCAGTGAACCGAAGTGCTTGGCTACGTTCTTACACTCGAGTCTTACTTCAGCCATTCAGGCAACTCGAAACTGACTGACGCAACCTCGGGTGGATAGACAGACGCGTATTGTGTAATCTTGTCATCCACTCTTTGAATCTGCAGTATCTGATTGGGCGCCAAGTCTGTATCGTCAAGGTGGATTTTTGTTGTTGAATCAAAGACCCAACGACCCTCGAGACCTTGGTGGGCGATTTCAAAGATGCCATCGTAGATGCCCGCCGGGTCAGTAGAGCCAGCGAAGTGAATCGCTTTGAGTGCAATGTACACGCTATCGTATGTGTGGGTAGCCGCGATGTAAGGGTCTTTTCCAAAGCGCTCCTTGTACTTCTCGCTAAACGTATCGAATCGTGGCCCTCTGATCGGCATGACTCCGCTGCCCCAGAGAACCCCAAGAAGCGACTCTGGGTCTGCGACCTGAACAGATTCTGGAGGCGCAAAGCCCCAAGGATTACAGAGCAGAGCTCTTGGTGGGCTGGCTGTATATTGGCTTGCGAAGACACCTGCATCGGCAGGTATGATGTCTATGTGAAAGACCACGTCTGGATCCGCCGCTTTGATCTTTGATAGTACGGGTGTCCACTCCAAGGTGTTCATGGGGACGAGTTCGAAGCCAACGATCCTCCAGCCTCTTCCTTCGGCCTCGGGACGCAGTACATTGGCCCAATCAGCATCCCATACAAAGTCGCTGTGAACTACGTACATGGTGGGCGGGTCGTGCCGTGGCTTCCAGAGTCCTTGGCTGATCAGGTGATCGAAGAAGTTCAGGAAAGTCTTCTGGTAACGTTTCGTTCCAAGGGCCGAATAGGTATCTACTAGTCGTATCTGGGGATTGCTAGATATGAAATCTGTAACGCCAAGTGCCGTGTCACCAGTGATGAGTGGTATGCCGCTTCTCAGCGTGAGGTCCCACCCTGGCCCGTAGGAACCCCAGTAGGTCACGTTGATGTTAGTCTTGTTCACATCGAGCAACTGTTCGAAGGCTCTCTTCACTTCATCAGGCGTTACCGCACCCAAATCGGCGGAGAAGAGTTCGATGTCCCTTCCACCCATAAACCAGCCTGCTTGTTTCACTTCCTCAACTGCCAGTGTTGCGCCATTGAGTACGTGCTCTCCTTCGCTTACGAACGGCCCACTGAGGAAGGCTCCTACGCCTATCCTGACAGGTTCCGCGACTTGTGGTTGGGCTGTGACGGTTGCGGTTCGGGTAACCTCCGCCGCGGGTGGCGGTGCGGGTGCCATTGAGGCTCCAATAAGCCCGCCGACAACAAGTCCGCCAACGCCTGCTGCAGCTGTCTTGAGAAACGAACGCCTATCTGTCTGATTCTTAGTCAAA
>CAZYOZ010000029.1:0-11135 GCA_964649235.1 uncultured Candidatus Bathyarchaeia archaeon | reverse complement strand
ATGGACACGGCATTGTTCAAGAGGCTTAGGTACCAAGCTGATGCAGGCTTGCGTCTGATCATGATTACCCTCACGTTGGCCATCGTTATCGAGCAGCTGTTGAATATTGTGTTTGGCGGTGTCAGAAGACGCATACCAATAATGCTTGCAGGTAAAGTCGACCTAGGAACTGCTACAATCTTCAACCAGCATCTTCTCACATTCGCGATCGCCATGCTCACCCTCGCGGTCATGTACTTCGTACTCACGAGAACAACAATCGGCTTGGCAATGAGGGCGATAGGACAGAGTATGCTGGAAAGCCTCGCCGTGGGTCTTAACGTTGAACGCGTGTATTCTGTTACGGTCGGCGTCGGTTTCATGTTGGCTGGCGTGGCGGGAATGCTACTAGGTTCGATGTATGTCTTCGACGCAACGTTCGGAAGGGCCCCTCTTTTCATCGGCTACATCATCGTCGTGCTAGGGGGCCTGGGGACCATCAAGGGAACGATATATGCGTCATACTTGGTGGCGGCGATAGAGGCGTTGACCACATTCTTCCTTGGGGGATCTTGGCGCATTGCAGTTCCCTTTCTGGCAATGATACTGGTGCTCATAATCAGGCCGCGAGGGCTTTTCGGGCTTAAGGAAGAGATCAGGTAATGCGAGATTGGTGAACATACGACCCATTGGTCCTATTCTCGTGGTGGCAGTGCTTTCGATTGTCCCGGTTCTGCAGGGAAGGATTCCGATTCTGCTTACGCTCTTGACCATAGCCTTGCAGCTAGCCATTGTGTCGTCGAATTGGAACCTGCTGTTCGGGTATGCGGGTGTTTGGTCGCTGGGCCAGCTTGGGTTCTTCGCGATAGGCGCCTACTCCTCTGCCCTCTTGAGCATCTCTGGAATATCGCCTTGGTTGGCGCTCCTGGCAGGAATGAGCATCTCTCTTCTGACCGCGGTTCCCTTGAGTTTGATTGCCCTGAGGCTCAAGGCGACTTACTTTGCGCTCGCAACATTGGGCTTTCAGGAAGTTGTTCGCGGGTTCGTTGTCATGATCTATCCAGGTATTGTGTTCAACCTACCACACTTGCAGGTTGGGGGCTTCAGTTTCGGAGCGTATGGTGGGATAGGCTACTACTATCTATTCTTGGCACTGTTCCTTGCGTCTCTCGCGGTCCACGGTCGGATAGTCTTGTCGCGGTTAGGTTTGCTAACCGTGGCTCTGCGCGAGAGCGAGGTTAGAGCCATCAGCTTGGGGGTGGAGCCGGTCAAAGTTAGGACTGTGTTGTTCCTTGTCAGCGTAGTGTTCACGTCAGCGACGGGTAGCCTCTATGCGCACTACACGAACAGCGTAAGTCAATCCATCGTTGGATTTGACACTCTACTAGCATATCTCATCGTTATGGCGTTTGGTGGGATTGGAACTTTCTACGGGCCGACCATCGCGTCTTTCATTTGGGTTTTCGCAGACTTCGGGCTTCGGCTCTACCTCACAGAGATGAGGCTGGTAGTTATGGGCGTTATCGTAATAGCTAGCCTACTCTTCATGAGGAGAGGGCTCGTTGAACTATTCGAAAAGATGGCGACCTTGCGTTACATTAACCGGTTAGTCACCAAGCGAACTGTTGGTTCGTAATTCCTCGCAAGAATGAAAACAGTGCGGGGATGCTACAGCCTCTGAATAGGCTGTAAAGGCTAGGCCTTTCTCGAGACGACTTCTGCGGCGGCCTGCACGATGAGTTCCGCCGATTTCACCATCACGTCAAATGGCAGGCTCGGTGTATTCTGCGGTCTGTGCACTAGTTTCTGTACGTGCTCAGGCAGGAAAGGCAGATGAACAAAACCAGCCCTTGTCTTCCATCCTTGCTGAGCTATGTAGTGGAGCACGTTGTACATTATGAAGTTGCACAAATGCGTCCCGGCCGAGTTGGAGATTACGGCCGATATGCCTTCTTTCGCTAAGGCATCTGCGATTTGCCTGATGGGTAGAGTCGAGAAGTATGCAGCGGGGGCTCCCGGTATTATGTACTCGTCTTGGGGTGTTGCTCCTTCGTTATCTGGGACTCCGTCGTAGTCTTTCATGTTTATCGCGACTCTCTCTAGTTGTATCGAAGAAGCAAATGGCATAAGACCCATGCTTATGATTATGTCCGGTCTTCCTCTCTTTTCCAGATTCTCGCGGAGAGTTTCGAAGGTCTTCCTGAATGAAACGGGCAGAATCAGCGAGTCCAATTGACAGTTTCCAAAAGTACTCTTGCCTACAGCAAGTGCCACTTCAGCGGAAGGATTTCTTTCGAAATTCCCGTAAGGCTCATACCCTGTTAAGAGAATCCTTACCACTCAACTCACTAGTTACTAATCCCACTCCAACGAAATCTTAAAGCTTCAGCTAGGAACTGAAACGAACCTTCAGCTCTTCGGCAATTTCCGCGCCTTACGCCTACCTCGAAGTTTTTCCGTTGCTCGAGGGTCTATGCTCATCCTCTTGGCATATATGACGACGCCGTAGTCTCTGCGCGCTGCCTTCAATGATACTAGGCCGTTCAGAACGTCTTTGAGGACCAATTCTGGGTCGCGCTCATAGGGATCTCCGTAGCCGCCTCCGCCTGGGGTCCGGGCTACCAATACCTCATTTTTCATCATCGTGACCGTGCACTTCGACCGCAGCTTGACTCGCGAGCCGTTGGCCCTGATGATCCAGAATTCACCGCATGCGCCCGGCTTGCCGCCAAGCAAGCCCCACGGTCTCAGCTTGTTTCTCTCGGCCAGAATTGAGAGCGTGGCTGAGGGGGCCAGTAGTATCCAACTCCGCTCCAAGCCAACACCCCCGCGCCATTTTCCCGGGCCTCCGGTATCCCTTCGCATCTCGTACCTGAGGAAGCTGATGGGGTAGATCGGCTCGACGGCTTCGACGGGCGTGTTCATCGTGTTCGTCATATTGCTATGTATGGCATCGACTCCGTCTAGGCCCAATCGGCCTCCGAACCCGCCCGCCAGCGTTTCGTAGAACGCCCACAGTCGACCCGTCATGGGATTCACGCCGCCAACGAGTACGTTGTTCATTGTGCCTTGGCACGCTGCGCACACCTTGCCAGGCACAATTTGAGCGAAAGCCCGCATCAGAACATCTGCGTTCCTCTGCGATGTCTCAACGTTTCCGCCCGCCACAGGCGCGGGCCTGAGAGGATTCAGTATCGTCCCCTCGGGCGCATAGACGTGAATTGGCCTGTAGCAGCCATCATTCACAGGTATCGTGGGGTCGGTGATGCATCTCAGAGTGAAGTAGACGCCGGAGAGGGTGACTCCATACACCGCGTTCATCGGGCTGTCTAGCTGCGGTGATGTGCCCGTGTAGTCGACCTTCATCTCTGTGTCCTTGATCGTCACCGTAACCTCTATCTTTGCAGGTTCGTCGCTTGTGCCCGTGTCTTCGAGATAATCCTCAGCGTGGTAGACGCCGCTGGGCATTCGGCTTATCTCGGCTCGCATCATTCTCTCTGAATAGTTCATTATTTCCTGCATCGCGTCGCGAACTGTCCTAACCCCATAGCGTTCAAAGAGTTCCGCTATCCTGCGTTGACCGAGGATATTCGCCGCCATTTGGGCCCTCAGGTCGCCCATTCTGACATCGGGAGTTCTCACGTTGCTCATGATGAGATTGGCTAAGTCCCTGTTGATTTCACCCTTCGAGACGAACTTGACTGGGGGAACAATTATGCCCTCCTGATACAGTTCCGTTGAGTCAGCCGCCATGCTCCCAGGTGCTCTGCCGCCTACGTCTGAGTGGTGGGCTTTGTTGGCCGCATAAGCTACGATCTCTCCTCTAAAGAAGAGAGGGCTGATCAGGGTGATATCGGGCAGATGGGTGCCACTAAGGTATGGGTCGCTTAGGAGGATCATATCCCCCTCCTCCATTGAGCCCTTGTAGCTGCCGAGCCCCGTTCTGACTGCCCATGCCATAGAGCCTAGGTGAACAGGAATATGCTCCGCTTGGGCGACCAGTCTCTTCTCCGAATCAAAGATCGTGCAGGAGTGGTCCATTCGTTCTTTGATGTTGGGCGAGTAGGAAGCGTTTCTGAGAGCCAGCCCCATTTCCTCTGCCGCGTAGACCAACGCACCCCGAATGACCTCGACGGTTATGGGGTCCATTTCAGTTCGGGCCCTCCGCGGTCATGTGGATGCCGGCAAATGCATCAATGCGCGCGGTCCAGCGAGGATAGAGAACTGTGGTCGCGTCATGCTGTTCGATGACTGCTGGGCCAGGTATTTGATTGCCAGGCCTCAGTTTCTCTCTAATGTAAACAGGACACCCGACATAGTCTTCCTGCTGCTCGAAGTATACATCACGGCGGTGGAGAAAAGCCTCCTTCGGGGGTTCACCGGTTGAAACGGGCGTCTCAGCAAGCTTGGGCTTAGCTAGCGTTCCCACGGCGACTACGCGTGCATTGACCAGCTCGACGACTTCATCGCGGACCGAGTACCCATACAGGGCCTCATGCCTGGCATGGAATGCGTCTATCAGACCAGAAAGCGGTTGAGATCTGCTGGTGAGAATAGGGAGCTCGTATCCTTGCCCGAAGTACCTCATGTCGAGTTGCCTGATGAATGCAATACTCTCTGCTGGCAATGCCTGAGATTTCATGACTGTCAAGCATTCAGCTTCAAGCTCTTGGAACAGTTCCTCCAGTGCGTTCGGGTCAACTCTATCGGCAGACTTCATTACGGATCTGACTACGCTGTAACTGAGATCGGTCGCCAGCAATCCCCAAGCGGAGAAGAGGCCGGGGTTCTGAGGGACCATTACGTCTGGAATGCCGAGTTCCTCAGCTAGGGCACAGGCGTGCATGGGGCCAGCGCCTCCAAAGGCCGTGAGATGGAACAGCCTTGGGTCGTAACCCCGCTCCACTGAAACGATTCTGAGGATCTTGGCCATGCTGGAGTTGACGATCTTGATGATGCCAGCAGCGGCCTGCAGAAGTTCTAGGCCTGTGACTTTGCATATTTTGTTCGCTATGGCTTGACGGGCCATTTCGGGATAGAGACGCATTTCTCCTCCTAGAAGATAATCGGGGTTGAGGCGGCCCAGAACGAGGTTTGCGTCAGTGATGGTTGGTTCTGATCCACCCCTCCCGTAGCAAACTGGGCCGGGGTCTGCGCCTGCGCTCAGCGGTCCGACCCTAATGGCGCCACCCGGGTCTGTCCACGCGATGGTTCCTCCGCCTGCGCTGCACTCGGCGAGGTCGATGAATGGGTACCTTACCGGGTAGCCGCTTCCCTTGATGATTCTTCCGCTGTGAACTTTACCCGCAACCTCATACTCAGTGACAACCTCTGGTGTCCCGCCTTTGATTAGACTGGCTTTTGCTGTTGTGCCTCCCATGTCAAAGCCGATCACGTTCTCAACTCCAAGCATCTTGCCGTAAAACGCTGAGGCGATGCAGCCCGAGGCGGGCCCAGATTCTATCATGCTGACAGGTTTGGCCGAAATTATCTCCTTGGAAGCCATGCCTCCACTAGATTGCATAATCAGGAATGGTGCATTGACGCCCAGTTCGCTGATCTTCTTGGACAGATTTTCCACATAATCCGAGACAATCGGCATGAGGCACGCATTGACAACTGTTGTGCTGATGCGCTCGAACTCACGATACTCCGGAGCAACATCGGTCGACGCGACCAAGAGAACATCGGGGCGTATCCTGCTCAGGATCGACTTCACCGCTTTCTCGTGAGTCGGATTCATGTGAGCGTTCAGCAAGCCAATTGCGACAGCCTGAACTTTCTCCCTCTTGATCGTTTTGGAGAGCCTACGAACCTGCGCTCGGTCCAGAGGAATAATGACCTCGCCCGTCGGCCCAATTCTTTCCCGAACCTCATATCGGTGCCTTCTGGGAACAAGCATGGGAGGTCTCTGCGTAAACAGATTGTAGAGTTCTGGGCGCCTCTGCCTGCCAATCTCGATAACGTCCCTGAACCCTTCGGTGGTGATTAGCGCGATCTTCGGAAGCTCCAAGCCAAGCTGCCCAAGCAGTGCATTCACTGCGATTGTTGTCGCGTGCGTCATCATGAAAATTTGAGCTGGGTCGTTGTTGGCCAGAAACCTTCTGCAAGCCTCGATTACGCCTAGATCGGGTTTTCGCGGAGTCGATGGCAACTTGATGTTGACGACGTTCCAAGTTGTCTCATCCAGCGCTACGAGATCTGTGAAGGTTCCGCCCGTATCTATGGCAACTCTCCAAGGGCACAAGAATCGCGTACCATCCTCGTTAGGAAACGCTCCGGTCTTGTCCGGCTTGCGAATAAATGTGTCTTCGGGCGCGGGGTCTCAATGTCTAACCCAAAAGCGCTAAGGAGGCTCCCGTTACCCTCATGAGAATTATCTCATCATTCAAGAAGGGGTGTGGATGAAGAGAGGTAGAAGCGAATCTTCCACAAATGTCCTCGTCATGGCGGCTACGTTTTGGAATGTGTCGCCTACCATTGCTTGCGGAAATGCCTTCAGGGTTTTCAAGATTCTATCGAGGATCGGGTGCGGCAGATACGAAAGCTGACCGCTCAGTGTTTCGGCCACGGGTTGCTCTCCAAGCCTTGGCTGTAGTGCGATGAGGCAGGCTGCATCTTTCAGTCTTGCAGCTAGGCATAGAGCTGTGCTAGCAGGGTTGCCCTTGGAGAGCTGCCAAGCCTCCAGGTCCTCACTCGAGGTTTTCAATACGTGATTCGAGTAGGCCACCTGGTCCTCGATGTATCCTTCTTCTGAGAGCAGTCTTGTAACCTCGAAGTCTTTTACGGCTATCGAGATTAGGTACAGCAAGTTGAATGAATATTCCCTCGAGAGCTCCAATATCTTAGCGGCTTGTAATAGTGGTGCATTGATTGGGAACACATAGTACTCCATCGAGCCGTGTAGGACGGAATGGCCTACCTCGTGCCTCAAGCTACCCATCTGGACAAGCCTTGGTACCCGCTTCATTCTACTCATGCACACGCCGATCCTGGATGTCCCTCTCCAAGCATCATGCATCGCGATGAAGCTCTCACCAAAGTCCTCGGAAGCCACACCCAACGCGCTACGCTCGCGTTTGTAGAAATTATTCATGTTCGGTGGATCCGAGAAGAGGAGAAGTTCCAGAAGCTCCACCCCGTGGGGCTGCAACCTTTCATAGCATTCATGAACAGTGTTCAGGATTTCTCCTGCGCTTTCCTCAGGAATTTCCCCGAACCTTTGCAGAACGATTTTCAACGCTTGGACAACTACTCCACGACACTGTTTGTCGATTCAGCTGTTAACATTCGAACACACTTGTTGGCCTAGGAGGCTAATAGACTGGCTAGAAAGCAATTCTCAGTATCTCTGGTCGAAATGCTGAATAGCAGCACGATTGTCCAATATCCACACGGTCATGAAGGAGCCAAACCGTAATGGCGAAGACCGGTCATGTCAAAAGGATACCGCACATTACCCTCGGCGCATCTGACATGAAGAAGTCAGTGTCCTTCTACGAGCAGATTCTCGGTCTTGAGAAAATGGGCGAGTGGCCCACTTATGCAATCTTTGACATCGCCGGAGTGGAACTCGGCTTACAGCCAAGACGGGGACCTGAAATTTGCTTGCTCGTTGATGACGTTGACAAGGCCTACGGAGATCTTAGAGACAAAGGAGTCAAATTTCTAAGCGAGCCAAAAGACCAGCACTGGGGAGGTCGCGCCGCCAGTTTCGTTGACCCTGACGGGAACATCTTTGTCATCGAGTCGTTCCAATGTAAAGCCTGTGGCAAGTTCTGTGAGAGCTATCGCGAGCTAGTCGAAGAACACTTGAAGACACACAAATCAGAGATGTAAGTGATCATATCGTTTCAAGCAGTTGAAAGACGAAGAGCTTCGAAAATCGCAGTTCGTCGTGAAGCCTCACAAAGTATCGTCTGTTGCTCTTCTAGGTTGGCTTAGAGGTTCTCGGGTCTTTTTCAGCCGGTGCCATCCGGAATCAAGGCTGCAAGCAGCTCAGCCTCCGAATCTTGAGTCATCCCCTACAGTCCTTCAACTTTTCATACCGAGTCCAGAACGTTAATTAGGGTAGCCAGCGGTAAGTGCGGCTTTTGGTTATCCAAATTGCGATTTTTGCTTCGTGCAAAGGTTTCGGCGGAAGATGGTAACAGGATGATACAGGATCCGAACGGGTTGAAGAGCTTGGAAGCGTACGTGAACAAAGTGAAGCCTGAAGCGGCCTATTTCTACGAAGAGGGCGGAGACAGAACCTTCCTTTTCGTGATTGACTTGCCCAGCGTAGACATGATGCCTGTGGTCGGGGAACCCCTATTCCAAGGTTTCAATGCGAAAGTGGAATTCCACCCAGCAATGGTCTTAGAAGACGTCAAGAAGGGCGTCGAGAAGGCCAAGTAACGTTCAATCCTCAACTGAGACTGCGCGTAAAGCATATCACTGACTTTCTCCCCAGATGCGCGACGATTTTGCTCCCTGCATCAAGGGACAACAACGGTCAATGAATCATCAAAGATCCTCGAAGCAACGTCCCACTGTGTGACCAGACTCTTCATAGTCGGGTCCCATGGGGTGGGTCTCGCAGTTTGAGCCGTCATCGTTCGTTCTCTTGGTGTTTTGTGTTGTGCGCACCGACCTAGCCGACGACGGATTCCGCGGCATGATGCACATAAAATGAATGTCTCGTGCTCCTGAGTGCCCCTGCTCTTTTCACGAAGAATGTCCTAACAACCCCCTCCCCCATTAGTCACGTTTGGTAGGGTAACCAAAATCTGAAATCTTCGTATAGGCGAACTACGAGGCTGGCTTTCTAGGATGGAGGAGAGTTTCATTTGAAGAGGAGTAAGCAGTTTGGATTGTGCCTGCTGTGCCTTGTCGTCTTGGCGCTTCTTACCGTTCGAGGGTCGCAGGCGGCTCCCGGTGGAAGCGCTGCAGGCTGGACTTTCATGGTCTACTTGGACGCTGACAACAACCTCGATGCGTACGGCCCTTACAGTCTCGGCATGATGGAGGAGGTTGGGTCAACAGCAAATGTGAATGTCGTTGTCCTATGGGATGGCTTCTACAAACCAGCCTACATGTACAAGGTCATCAAAGGTGGTCTCGAAAAGGTCAAGGGGTTCGCGCTCAATGGGGAAGAAGTTAACATGGGCGATCCTCTGACACTGAAGACCTTTGTGGACTTCACTGTGGGCAAGTTCAGGGCGGAACACTATGTTCTGGTGCTCTGGGACCACGGAGACGACGTGTCGGGAGTCTCTTGGGACGAGCATCCAGACGACCATCTAACCCACCCAGAAGTGGCAGCCGCGCTTTCGAAGCATCACATTGACCTTTTGGCGTTTGACGCCTGTCTCATGGCCATGATCGAGGTTGCATACGAGTACAGGCAGTACGGCTTGAGCAGTGACTACTTAGTTGGAAGTGAAAACTACGTTCCAAACTATGGCTATCCCTACAACACCATACTTCAGGACTTGAACCTGAATCCAGCTATGACCGAATTTGAGGCATCCAGAATGATCGTGCAGGATTACGCTGAGTTCTACGAGCCGAGGGCCCACTTCAACGGAGGCGTCATGGGAACCTTGTCAGCCATAGACATGGCTAGAGTTGACGAACTCGTATTCGACCTTTCAGTGATGACGCAAGCGCTCATGAAAGACATGGTTGCGAACCATGGGATGATAAGCGAAGCTCGCGGCGATGGAATGCTTCCGTGGAGCGAATACGGGTGGGACCTTTACATTGATTTGACAACCTTCGTGGAGCACATAACCCAAGCCACAACTGATTTGACTGTCCAGTCTGCAGGCTACGCCGTGTTGTCTTCGCTTTCTCAAGCCATCGTTGCTCTAGGAAACACTGAACCCATGGAGTCAGCGGGGGCGAAAGGAATGGGCATATGGTTTCCGTCGTCCTACCACAGGATGTGGGGCTTCATACCCTACACAGCCACAAAATTCGCAGGCCAAGGATGGCTTGACTTCCTCTACGCCTACTGGAACGACTACCACGCTTGAACCACCCAAAGAATCAACCCCTCTTTTTCTGTTTCAGCCAGAACGTTTAGTTGCTTGTACATCGAGAACGGAGTCGTATCGGTGCACATCCATGTCGAATCTGAGACCACGAAGGGCAAGCACAGCGGCTACGCACCTTTCCGGGCGAGATTCAAATCCGGAACCCTAGGCCTGCGTTGTATGCTGTTAGTAAGCTGCCAGAGCCTCTACTGGTTTGATCTCGCGCGTTCTCGGATCAACCTCTAAGCCTAGAATCTCTAAAGCTGTGGCTCCTAGGACATTGGCGTCTTGCTCTTCGCGAAAACCGTGGGGCACGGCATCCGTATGCCTAGGTACTCAACCTCGACGGGGCCAACCTCTCTCTTGATGCGAGCATTATTGATGGTCCTGTATACTCGAATGAAGCGGGGCTCTATTCCAATCTCCTCCAAAATACTTCTCCTGATCCGTGTATCCTCCGAACCAGTATCAACGACGAGAGAAATTTCTCTGACACCTTTGGGACCGTGAATTTTCACGCGAGCCTCAGTCAACTCCAACGCCTGCACCTCTACTCTTTGATTGATCTATCCATTCAAAGTTGTTCGTGGCACGTGTGAGCCGGATATTGGCGTGCCAGCGGAGACTGCCACTCCCATGTCGGGGGGCTTATTGCTATAGCAGGTTGTCGGGATACGAGACTTCTGAAAGCGTTTCGCGAGCTAGATGTTCGGCGGGAAGGCTTTCCTACACTGGCCGTGGGCCTTCGGACGAAAGCCCTAATATTCGGATGGCGGGGCAGTTTTTCGGAGAAATGATGCCTTTGACGGAGTACGTTGTTCAGGTCAGGGACAAGGGCGAGATCACGATACCTAAGGAGCTGCGCAAAAAGTATGCTCTCAGCACCAAAAGAAGTGTTAGGTTGATCCCCAAGGTCGAAGGAATCCTAATCAAGCCCAGGCCTGAAGATCCCGTCTCCGAGCTGAAGGGCCTAGCAAGGGGAGTCTGGCCCGCCGATCGCTCAAGCGTCGAAATCGTGGGGGAAATCCGCAGACTTTGAGGCGAAGGAGAAATTGTGATGCGCGTGGTAGTTCGACACGAAAGTCTTTCTGAATGTGGCCCGTGAGGAACAAGAGTTCCTGCACGGTTCAGAAGAGC
>CAZYOZ010000028.1:0-24012 GCA_964649235.1 uncultured Candidatus Bathyarchaeia archaeon | reverse complement strand
ACGGGCAGACCAGTCTACTGTAGAGACTGCTACCAGAAGCACCGAAGGTATTAGGCAAACGGCCTAGAACCGATGTTGACCGGAATTCCTTCATTTTTGTTTGTTTTCAAATGTGCGTTCTGTAGGGTTACCTGGCCTAGATCTGCCACGACTAGGTCTGCCAAGTGTCCGTACTGGAATCGGCCTGCCACATCTCGGATGGACATGGGTCTCTCTCCAACTGAACGAATGTTCCACAGTATGGACACTGCAAATCACTGACGATAAAAGAATGGGGAATGAGCGAAGACGTAGCGAAAACGTGAAACATGTCATGGCTGAACAGCGGCACCGGGCGAGTGATATCTCAATTGACAGAAGAAGCAGACGAAGAGGAAGAAAACGAGGAAGCCTGGCAGCGCAGACAGAACTGTGTGGCAGTCGGAAGTGTTAAACCTGCAATAGCGACATTAGATCCACACGTGATTTCTGTGCCGAAAGCGAAGAAGAAACCAAAGAAGAGACCAAAGTAATCAAAGAACTAAGGATTTCCTTTGCGGCGACGAAGGGGTTGAAGTAGGTCAGTTAGAGCCCTCGATCACAAGGCCAACTGACCCTCGCTTGCATCAGCGAGCATAGAAAAGTGACTGCAACCAAAATACCCCTTCCGTTGACCCGTATGACGACTTTAGGAAAACATGAGAAGAAGAGAATGAAGCAGTTAAGAAATGGCATTCCAATCGATATGTATGTTGAGATTCGTCGTGAGAATCCTCCGGTGGCAATTGAAAAAGAAACCATATAGTTGTCGGTATCTTCCCACGAAAGGAGCGAGCAGTGAGGCGTCTTCTTCCGTTAAGATTGGACCAGTTACGAAGGAACCTCGCCTGGCCGCCTTGGTTTTCGGAAAAACCAAGACCTGCCGTGGCCATTGCTTCTCAATTTTCGGCATGCAGGAGAGTATTCCACTCGGACGGGTGTTGTTTCTGAAAGTGTTCTTGCATTGGAATCAGAAGCTGAAGTGGGTGCTCCTTCTCCCACCTTTCTAGGCTATATTTTGAATGTGCCGCAGACCCTGCAGAGCCATATCCAGTCTTGGCAGTCAGCCATATCTGACAGTCGCATGTTTAACCACGCGGCCACTGACACTCGCCTCCCAGTCCAAGACGGCGTGAGTACTCTCGCTCGCTCAAAAGATTTGTCGGAGCTTAGTCTTCTATGCTTTCCTCGTGTTCACACATGCCGTCGTCTGGGTAGATCCTGCAGTAGAAGGGTTTGGTCTCATGGATCGCGCATGAGTAGAGGCCTGCTTCGTGCCTTCTTAGAAAGGGGCAGCTCTTCGTAACGAAAACTGCGTGTCGATTGCGAGGGTCAGTGGAATCAATCGCCACATATTTCAGGATGTCTTCTCGTCCCTGCCTTTTCCAACGCGCTATGTCCTCGCGGGTCGCCTCAAAGGATCCCCAAAGAATGATACAGCAATCCCCTGACCGCTTGCACCTCTGTCCCTGCAACAGGTAGTCAGCCAGATTCGTCCATATCCAGGGGGCAAACTAGGAAGATTCGGTATCCCTGGGCAGTTGTTCCTGAGTTGTGGTCTTCTCTGAGATCTCGGGACGGGAGAAGCCCTGCCCATTACATTTTGCTATTTGGTCTCGGTACTCATCCAACCTCATATGGGAATGGCAACGCGGACATTCGAGCTCCCTAGTCTCTGCTCTGGACTGCCCACTCCTAGCGAATCTCCCCGGCGTCTACTTCACTCTCGAAGGCCATTCGCATGAGCAGTCGCTATTGAAGCTACCTGAAGATTCGGGCAGTGAGCATTGAGCTTCTTGCTGCCTATTTCCAATCAGGCATGACAGGCGCATGATCGTGGTTATCGTCAGCTCGCATATTCTGCTTCTACGATCCGGTACTCGTATTGCATATGTTTATTGAAGCCGAAGTCGTGTAGGTAGTGTTCCAGTGCATTCGAGTGGTGATCAGCGCATGTCAAGAGACTCGGGAGCTCAGACTCAGCACGCAAATCGCGTGCCGTCAAACAACGTATTTGTGGGACTGAAACCAGTGATGAGCTACGTTACTGCGATCATCCTACACCTGAACTCTGGCAATAAGGAAGTGATAGTGAAGGCCCGAGGAAACGCTATCTCCAAAGCGGTAGACGTTGTTGAGGTTGCCCGTCGGCGCTTCTTCGAAGGAAAACTTGTGGTCAGAGAAATCTCGATAGGAACCGAGGTACTTGGGCAGGAGAATGAACGCCGAAACGTCTCCACGATGGAAATTAAGTTAGAGAAGAAAGACTAATGTCGAACCTAACTTCATATAACATGAGATGGCTTTTCTGGTTTCCAATTCTTTTGTGTTTGACTACTTTGCTTTCTTCCGCGTAGTTTGAAGAGCGGGTGACGGCTACATATGGGGATTGCATTTCAAACGGTGACGTTGGATATTCGGCGTGGTGCAGCAGGCAGGCCAAAGGCCCCTTGGCGATCCGCGTCGGATATGGTCTCGTTCGCGTACCTTGTCAGAGTCTCAAAGAAGTATGAAATTGAGACATCAAAGTTCTTGAAACGTATTCACAGTGCATGGATCAAAGGGGAATCTTCCTGCGATGGCGTATCTATCAGGCGACGCCAGATGAACGAAGACGTTGGAACTCTCCTAATAACCCAAGATCAGAGGATCATCGCGCAGGTCAGGCTGACTTCAAGGGTGCTGGGTTATCTAGTGAGACCCGAAATCCTCAATCTTCGATTCGAGGGTTACCCTGCGCCTAAGTGGAAGGCCTCGCAAGCGGAGGATTTAGAGATCAAAGATTTGAACTCTGAAACCAAGCGATTCAACCTTGATGCGAAGGTTACTGAGAAGTCGTCACCCCGAACCATTCTGTCAAGGTGGGGCGAGACGCTTCTACTGAGCACCGCAACAATTATGGACCGGAGTGGCACGATCAAGTTGCCTCTTTGGAAGGATCAGATAGGTATGATCTCGGTCGGAGATCTGTTACATATTGAGAATGCTCGGCTGAAGAGGTTCAGAGGAGAACTTCAAGTCAGAGTTGACAGGTTAGCTAAACTCCAAGTTATCGAATGCCGACAGCAGAAGAAGGAGCCGATTGCCAGACACAGCCGCATATAGCTTTGCCGCAGGTCTTTTTCAGCCGCACTCAAGCGATCCTTCCTTTCATTTGCCTAGCTTTCAGGTAGCTTTGGCAGTAACGAGAAGATTGAAGATCGCCCGCGACTCCGTTACGGTAGCGGGTGTAGGTGGGAATCTCAAATCCGGTTCCCTCCTCTTCGGCCATTCAAGGCACAATCAAGAGAGAGTGTCCGCGGGTCCGCATGGTCAAACTCAAAATTGAGCCCGCCTAGGGAGCATTTGCTCTCGCCTTGTCCGAGCTACGAAGGCGAAGGGAAGGAATTAAGCAGCCGTCCAAGTCGTTGCAGAGCCAACAAGCTTGAGTGATCATTCGAACAATAGGGACTCCTATAAGCGACGCCCCCTACAGTATGCCATGTCAAATCGAATTTTTGTGTGCAGTTGCCAGAAATGCGGCGCCGAATTTGGTTTTACAGGAAGTTATGAGAAGTTTAGCGAGTTCTTGGACTCAAAGAACTTCACTTGCCCGAGCGGCCATATCGAAAGCCGTTCCGCACGAGCTTTTGTCAAAGTTGTGAAAATGAGCGAGCCCGAAGCGGTCCTAGAATGGAAACCAACTGAGGGCAGAAACTACGTGGACATCCTCGATTCACAAACAGCTCGCATCAAAGGCATGCAGATAGATCACCTGGGCTCAGGCCTGTACATTGACCGCCGAACAATGAAGAAGTACGATTACGAAGAAGACGCCAAAGGAAGAAGGCATTACTTCGAAGTACCAGTTCATCTTAAGAGTTAGGCACTGAGTTTTTCCGAGATCTTCTGCAGAAGAACCGGCACGTTGGCACCCGTCTTCGAGCTTATCTCCACTATCTCCTCTGTTGCGAATATTTTGCGGGTTTCCTGGAAGACCTTATCCAAATGCTCCTGCGACGCAATATCCACCTTATTAATGCAGATTAGAACGGGAACGCCGCTGATTTCCTTCTCCATAACCTCATGAGAGGCTGAGAGTTTTCTCTTTGCGGCTGGGATGCCGTCGCTCCCGTCCACGAAGAGCAGAATTAGGTCCGAATTTGCGAGTTCGTTCATGGTCGTGTGAAACGCCTTTAGAAGTATGGGGTTGAGGTCTTCGATAAACCCGATCGAGTCGATGAGGATGAATGAATCGGCAGATCCCTCTGTCCAAGGTATCGAGACTTTTCGGGCAAATGTGGAAAGCGTCGTGAAGGGTCCCATTCCTGTTTCCTTTGATTGCGAGGCGACCTTGTTGAATAGCGTGGTTTTTCCGCTTTGAGTGTAACCTGTCAGGGCTACTGTTCGAAAACCAGCCTTTCCTCTGTGCTCGCGAAGATTAGCCTTATTCGATCTTATCTCGCTGAGTTCCCGCTCGATCTTGCTTATCCGTTTGCGGGACATAGCCTCGTACACTTCGTAAGGATATTGCCCAGGCCCGCCGCGCCCCATCTGCTCACTAGCAATTCCGCGCATTCTGATTGCTTCTCTGCCCCAAGAAAACGTGTAGCGCAGCCTAGCCAATGCTATTTGGAGCTTGGCCTCCCTTGTGGCGGCGCGTTTTTCAAACACCTCCAGGATGAGCAGATTTCTATCGAGAAGGCGGACTCCTTCGCCGATTTTCTTTTTGATTCGGAATATTTGGCCGGCAGATAGCTGCCGAGTAAAGATCAACGCTTCGATTGAATCTTTTCCAATGGTTCTCGATATCTCGTCGAGCTTTCCTTCGCCTATGCAGTAGGCGGCATCGATGACATCGCGGTGTTGCGTAACATGGCCGACGACATTGTATCCAGCAGCTTTCGCAATGTCGTTCACTTCGTCCATTCGAGGTTTACTTTGGGGAGTAAGACACTCTACGAGAAGCGTTTTCAGGTCCGGCACAGGCTTCGAACAAGAGACAGGCTAGGCATCATTCACTCAAACTTGAAACTCATTTTCTTAGCGGCTTCCAATCTGTAACATCTTAGGCAAAGGCCGCCCGCTGAATAAGACTCCCGGAAGAAGACGAGGGCACCACATTTCTCGCATCTTTGCGAAATCATCACACGTAACCTTCAACGACCACTGGTCTCCCGCTCGTTATAAGGGAGAGTCAAACAGTCTCATTTGACCCAACCAAAACGCCTTAGACGCAGGCGTTTTCCTGAAGATGTCGCGGAAATAGTTAGGGCCGAGGAGTTGATGAGTGCTCAAGAGAAAAAAACTAACTCGACTACAAGGCAGACCCGTTGTCCACGTTCAGCTCATGCTTCATGGCCAGCAGAACAATGTAAGCTAGCTCTTACGCTCCGATTCCTTCTTGTTTGGGTTGCCTTCTCGACGCCAATGCCAGTACTTGCTCTTCAAAGGTAGTTCCCTATCTTATCAGCCTGATTTAATCCTCAGAAACTCGACAACTCGCCCGTGCCATCTAACCCTATCGGCTGGGTTGAACTCCCTCTTGCGCGTACCGCTAATCATTAACAACACACCCCAAACCACCAACCGCTACCAATTTCACTCGTTATTTTTGGGGGCGCCTCTAATGGTGCGAGTGTCATTTGAACTGTCATCGGCCTAATTTGTGTGTGTGAATGGATGAGTCTCTAGGCGTCGCAGTGCTGAGTTCTCTGCGGTTGGTAAGCCCGAGTACGCGCTGACCGAATGGTCGGTTGGGTGTGTGAATGGGCAAACTTTTGGAGCGGCCCCTTGAATGCGCCAAACGCGCGAATAGGTGACTGCCGCGTTCAAGCCAACCGAAACAGAACGGAGGTGAAGAATCAGCATGGTCGTCCACGTTGGAATAGATGTTCACAGGAAATACTGCCAAGCAGCCCTCATCAACGACAACAGCCACATACTACAGGAACTCCGATTCGACAACGACTCCGAAGGAGCGACCAGCCTAGCCACACTTGCAAAATCCAAGGCTTGGAATGGTTACGAAGCCTCCAACTCCCAACCCCAGACCATCAAATCCTACAATCCAACCTACAAATCCTGGAAACAGTCAATGCAGAAATCAGAAACGCCGACATCCAAATCGCGAAGGACGCTACAACCGAGGAAAAAGCCAAGCTTCTCATCACAATGCCTGGCGTCGATTACTACGCAGCCATGGTCCTCAGTCATGGTCCGCACATGCAAATGTTCTTCTACAACCAGAAGCGAAAAGTATTCGGACATTCATCTCTCATCTGACAAAGCACGGAAACATTACGACAGGTTAAATGCCCAAAATGCGGCAGATACTACGTAGAGGACGTAGACAGCTCTCAATACTCGCATGAACCAATTTGATTACAGACCACAGCTATTGAGTGCAGAATGGGATGCACAGAGCAATTGACCACTCTACGACGATTTTCTCCTAATGCCATGGGACGAAAGGTTAGTCATTAGGACCTCGCCGCGGGATGTAACACGTGCGACGAATTGTTCCTTGCCGCTTTCTTCTGTAGCGTAGGTTCCCTTTATCGTCCACATGCCCTCCTTATCCGGACGTATGGCCTCCTGGTCTATAACGATTGAAGTTATTTTGCCATGTCGAGACCGAGTACCCGCAATATATTTCCTCACCACGCTCTTTGCATCCGCGGCATTTTCTATTCGCAACACGATTCATCCTAAAGACACGCCAGATCGGATGATCTTGCTTGCCATCTCTTCCGCTTCTGCCATTCAGGCTTCTTCAACTTACGAATCCGTTCAATGGATTCAGCCTAGCCCCCAGAAGAACTTTTCCTGTTCCGGTTTCGAGTCGTTTCGTCCATCTCACCCTTTATTACAGGTCCTTCGTTATAGTTGAATTTTGGCTAGAATTTTCGGCGTGCATGCCGTTGAAATCGGATATGAATTCAAGGGAACTGGATCGGTTACTCAGAGACTACCTTGAAGCTAAGTTTGGGTTGACTCTGGATTACTTCATAGTTGAGGGTAGTATGGCACCTGACGCACAGGGTGATATGGGTGTGACAGGGAGTTATCGAAAAAAAGCTGGGGACAAGAAGGTCTTCTTCACGGTCACCGTCAACATTGCCTCGCGCAAGATACAGAACTTGCAGGAGTACTGAACGGTCATTCAAAGGCTGTGCAGTACGTCATTTGTGATGTTTGCGCTTAGCGTTTTCGTGTTTGAGCTTATGCGTAGTTAGATCGTGGAAGTGAACAGTCCTGTTGCATACTGGACAAGTTATTTTGGACATATCTTGTCAAAGGATGAAGAGATATTTACGAACTTGCATTTTGGATGATTGTTAGCCATCTGTCTTTCTCTGGCTCAAATCTGAATCACTGCGGCTTCTGCTGGCGTTTGTCCTTCTAATGCCATGTGCCGTCTTACGTAATCGTGGTTGGTTTGCATGCCTTTCAGAATCGATGTATCCATTTTCTTTGGATTACGAGTAATTTTCTCTCGGTCGCGGATTTCTCCGTTCATTCGTTCCATCTTGATATTGTGATGCTGCTTTAGTTGGCTTCAGGTCGCTTAACCCGTCCAGTTCAAATAGATCTTTAGCCTCCCGAATCGCTAAATCAAAATGACGCCAACTCACACATGAATTCTACGGCTTCTCGGCAGAAATCGCGACAAGCCTTTCTACCCCCTCGCCATTACGTCTGTCGATCCTCAGTGAAGCCCCAGACAAGGTGGGAAATGAAGGTATACTACTTGGATACGTGCAACTGCGATTACGGCTGCCCATGCCAATTCATGGCCAAGCCCACTCACGGAAAATGTGAGGGCCTCTCAGCATTCCACATAATCGAAGGCAACTATGGAACCGTAAGGCTGGATGGGCTCGAATGCGTGATGGTAGGCTCCTGGCCCGGTCCGATCCACGAAGGCCACGGGAAACTAGCCTTCTACATAGACGATCGAGCTGACGAAGGGCAATTCGAAGCTCTCTCAACCATCCTGACAGGCAAAGCCGGCGCAGGGCCGTTTGAAATCTATGCGAGCACTGCTGAAGATATGCAGGCGCCTCGTAGGGCACGAATAAGCTTCGAAGCTAAAGGCCTTGAGAGCTTTGTGAAGGTTGAAGGTATGGGCGAGGCCCAGCTAGAGCCCATTCGAAACCCAGTAACAGGTGAAATTCACAGAGCTATCATTGAGCTACCTTCCGGGTTTGAAGCGGCACGCATGGAGCAGGGGTCGATGCGAAAGCTGGCGTTCAACGATGGGAAGTTCGATTTCACCTACACGGGAACTTACGGCAGCTTTCAAGAAACGCTCTGGAAAGGACCTTGAGATTGCGAATGCCACCCGGCAGGTTGCTGTGACTTGCAGCTTACTCGAGGACGTGGATGTTCTTCTTCGCGCAGATGTCTTTCAAGATCTTGGGCCAGACTGTGACGCTGACTTCTCCCAAGTGCGCCTTCCTGAGGAGCAACATGTATGTGCGTGACTGCCCGATCCCCCCGCCAATGCTCAGGGGGATCTCGTTTTCGATAATAGCCCTGTGGTAGGGCAGCTTAAGCCAGTCCACCTGACCCGTAATCTCCAGCTGTTTTCTGAGAGTGACTGCATTCACGCGGATGCCCATGGATGTCAGCTCGTGGCGGCGCCTGGTGACGGGGTTCCAGACTAGGATATCACCATTCAGGCCATGCATCAGTCTGCCATCCTCAGACCTAGTTTCCGTTACCCAGTCATCGTAGTCGCCTGCCCGCATCTCATGGGGGTAACCATCCTTCAGTGTCCAACCAATTCCAATGATGAAGATGGCTGGATATTTCTGCAAGACAGCAGTCTCGCGCTGTTTGCGAGGTAGGTCAGGGTACATGTCTAGGATGTCTTCGGCGTGCAGGAACTTGATTTCGTCGGGCAGGTTGGGGTACTTATCTGTCTTCAATTGAGGAAAGAGCATCTGGGCGTGAGTCTCGGCGCCTTTTATGGCCTTCCAGATCTTTCTGACAGTCTCTTTCAAGAAATCGAGGTTGCGCTGGTCTTCGGTGATCGCCTTCTCCCAATCCCATTGGTCAACGTAGGCGCTGTGGTCGTGGTCAAGAAAGTAGTCCTTGCGTACGGCGCGCATATCGGTGCAGATGCCTTCGCCAGCTCTCATTCCAAACTGTTTCAGCGCCATGCGCTTCCATTTGGTTGCGGCTTGGACAACCTGAGCGTCGATTGGATGCTTGTTGTAGTCATTGGAGATGTGAAACTGGATGGGGCTGCGCGAGCCATCGCGGTCAAGCATGTCATTGATACCGCTCTCAACATCCACGATCAGAGGGACCTGAACCATCATGAGGTTGAGTTCTCCGCAGAGGCTCTGCTCGAGGTAGTTTCTTACGGCAAATATGGCCCTCTGCGTTTCCTTGGGGTCCAGGAGTGGGTTGTAGTCCTGCGGCAGAATTCTTTCTACCTCTTCATAGGTTCCGATTCCTGGACCTGCAAGGTCTGCTCTCTTGTCCGCCAACACTCTCACTCTATGAAATTTCAGTGGCTCCGGCCTGACTGTCGAATCTAAATGCTATGTTAGGAATTCACGAACGAAACCTAGGGAAATCAGGACAGAATAACACAGCTTAGACCTAGGCTTTCAGCTGAGCTCTTTTTCTTCCCACATATCGTAGGCAGTGGCAGTTGAGGAAGCTTGCGAGATAATCGTAAGCGCAACAATCAGGTGCAGGATGCCGATCACCCACTCAAAGGGTAGGGCGAAGCCCATTCTCGTCCCCGCATAGATCGGGAGGCCCAACAGCGGTTGCACGGTTGCCATGATTGCGGTCGATTTGGAAATGCGTTTCACTCGCGCAGGGGCCGCAGTTTTCTTCAGGTCGCGATAGTTCAAGTGGGCCACAGCCAGAACGGCCAAGCCGACTAGGAAGTGGATGTCGACTATGAAGGAAAAGATCTCCGCCAGCGCGGCCAGAACGAATTGCGCGAAAGCAAGCCATATCAGAAGATAGAGCCGGTTCCAGAGAGCCAAGCTTCTCACAACACAGACCGGATTGCGAACTTGACTATAAAATCTGTTAAGAAGGGGGCCTGTTCAACTCTGCGGCGACCGGCGCTGAGAATTCCTGATCTAGTCCTATGGGCTGAGGGTCTGGAATCTCCTTATGGTTTCAGCCATCTCACGAAGTCGCCTGTCGACCAAGTCGTTGACAGAGCTGCGTTCGAAACTTCCACCTTCACGCTGTCTCCCCGCGGGAACGCCGGTTAGGATCTCGATTCCCTCATCAACCGTCCTTACTGGGTAAATGTGGAATTTGCCTGCCTTCACGGCGTCCACGACTTCTTTCTTCAACATGAGGTTCCGGAGATTGCTGTGCGGAATCAACACGCCATGTTGCCCGTTCAGTCCTCTTGCTTTGCAAACCTCAAAGTAACCTTCAATCTTCTCGTTTACGCCGCCTATCGGTTGCACTTCTCCTTTCTGGTTGACGGATCCTGTCACTGCAAAATTCTGCTTTATCGGAAGGCCGGATAGAGTTGAGAGCAGAGCGTACAGTTCCGTGCTCGATGCACTGTCGCCCTCCACTCCCTCGTAATTTTGTTCAAACACGATGCGGGCGGATAGGGTGAGAGGCTTGTCGCGGGCATATCTCGAAGCCAAGAACCCCGCAATGATCATGACGCCTTTTCCATGGATCGGGCCGGACATGTTGATCTCCCGCTGAACATCGATCAGCCCTTCTTTGCCTAGGCCTACACTGACCGTAATCCTAGAAGGCGCGCCGAAAGAGAAGTCCCCTACATTGAGAACCGAGAGGCCGTTAATCTGGCCCACTGCTTCCCCTTCGGTTGAGATGAAGATGATGTTGCGTTCGATGTATTCGCGCAGCTTCTCTTGAATTAGGTTTGAGCGGTAGGTCTTTGCTTCGATGGCCTTCTCAACGTGCTCGGCCTTGATGTATTTTGAGTTGTCTTGGGTAGCGTAGAAATGTGCTTCACGTACAACGTCCCCAACAAGCCCGAACTGGGTCGATAGCTTGTTTTGGTCTTCGGCGAGTCTGCTGCTATGTTCTAGGAGGCGCGCAATGGCTAAGGCGTCCAGATGTTTGAGGTTGTCATTAATCGCTAGGGTCGTGAAGAAGCCAGCATAGTTGCGAAGGTTTTCATCCGTCTTGGCCATCGATGAATCAAAGTCAGCCTTCACCTTGAAGAGTTCGCGGAACTCAGGATCGTATGCAAAGAGAAGCTGATACATAGTGGAATCGCCTATGAGAACGATCTTTACGTCGAGAGGAATTGGTTGTGGGGCTAGGCTTCTCACGCTTGCGTAGCCCACGCGTTGGGGTAGGTCTTCGATTCTAATCTCTTCGTTCTTTAGAGCTCGTTTCAGGGCATCGTAGACGTTCAGGTCGCGCAGAAGTTGTTCTGCCCTGATTATCAGATAGCCTCCATTCGCCCTGTGCAATGACCCTCCTCTGACCAACGTGAAGTCCGTCGTTAGTGTCCCAAACTGGCTTTCCTTCTCGATTCGGCCAAGCAAATTGTCGTAGGTGGGGTTGTCTTCCACGATCACTGGAGCCCCCTTGACCACTGAATTGTCTGCGATGACATTGACATCGTAAACTCGGAAGGCAAGTTCGTCAGCCCAAGCTTCCTGTGCAGTCTCTTTCTTTTGCCTTCGCCCGCGAAATCTATCCAAGTCAACAAGAATATGTTCCTGGATTTGTTTCAAGTAATTGGTGATTTCCTCGTAGGACTTGTACTTCTCAAGCAGGGCGGCCATCAAATGCTCGATGGCGTACAGCGCCACGCTCCTATCGAATTCTGCGATCTCTTCGCGAGACTTGCTTTCCACTTCCCTGATCTGCCTGAGTAGGGGTGTTAACTTCTCTTTGAGTTCCTCACGTTTCTGTTGCATGTTCTTGGGAAGAGCGAAGAATTCCTCATCGGATATCGGACGGCCGTTAAGTACCGGCACTAGCGAGACGCCCAGCGCCGTCAGCTGCATAACGAAACCGTTCTCTTCGGCGACTTGTCCCATCTGGGCAATGATGTCCTGACGCTTCTGGTTCATCTGTCGAACGATCTGGTCCCTCTTTGCCGCATAGTCTTCGCCTTCGAAGAGTTGCGGCATCGCAAGCCTAGCAGCTTGGATCAGTTCCTTCATATCCTGCTTGAGTTGTCTGCCTACGCCCGCCGGGCAGCGCAGCGCAATGGGTTGGTACTCATCTTGGAAGTTATGGACATAGCAGCAATCCGACGGCGTCGGGCGTGCGCGAGAAATCTCCTCAAGGAAATCAATCGCTGCGGCCGTCTTTCCAGTTCCTGGCGGTCCCGAGGCGAATATGTTGAAGCCAGGGGCCTTTGCCTGAAAGCCGAAGAGCAGCGACTGCGATGCCCGAGGTTGGCCAACCAGAATCTGCAGAGGCCTTAAGTCCTCGCTTGATTCTGCCCCGACGATCTTCGGGTCGCATGTCCAACGCAAGTGCTCGGGGGACAGTTCAGAAACCAAATGGAATCGGGGACGTTCCGGAAAGGCTTGGCTAAGTACCTTTCCTCGGCCACGAATGATTCCAAAATCCTAGGCGGGACGAACCTGATCCACGCGTGCAGGGCGGCCTGTTCGCGGGTCAATCCAAAGGAATGGATCATGCCACTCATCAGTGAGTTCAATCTTGACCAAGTGGCCGCACGAGGAGCACCTCGGCCCGCCGGGTTCGAAGATAGTGGTAGGGCATGGACACCGACAATCAACCCGTTTCAGGACTAGGTTTCGTCCCTCATAATGCGCAGCGCGCGGCGGGCTGCATGCCTCGCAGAAGTTTCGGCACCCCCACAAGGACGTTGTGGGTTGACGCTTATACGGAGGAGAGATGGGTGAAACTTTTCAGGTTGAACCTGGGTCGTTGACCAGCGAGTGCGTGGCCCCGGCTGGATTCTTGCTCTCAAACCTAATGCCGTAGCGCTCGCGTATTTTCTCCGCAAGCTGCTTCATGTCCAGTCCGAAGGCCTCTCTCAATTCTTCTAATGTGAGTTCCTCGCTTGCGGCTATTTCGCTGACGGTCACTTCCCTGAAGAGCTTTCGTTTTCTTTCGAGCACGTCCCTGACGTGTTCCTCGACT
Source organism: uncultured Candidatus Bathyarchaeia archaeon (assembly GCA_964649235.1). Taxonomy (GTDB): domain Archaea; phylum Thermoproteota; class Bathyarchaeia; order 40CM-2-53-6; family 40CM-2-53-6; genus FEN-987. The sequence goes on along the minus strand of CAZYOZ010000028.1, from coordinate 10,908 downwards.
GTGCCCTTGACTACGAAGTTCACTGCCAGAACCTTGTTCGTCTGGCCGATCCGGTGTAGCCGCGCGATTCGTTGCTGTAACCTTGCCGGGTTCCAGGGCAAGTCGTAGTTGATGACCACATCAGCAACCTGAAGGTTCAATCCGAACTGGCCTGCGTCAGTGCTAGCCAAGACTCTGTAGTCGGGGTATTCTGCGAAATGCCGCAGGTGTAATGTTCGCTCATCGGTTGAGAGCTGACCATGGTAGACTAGCGTTTGAACGCCGCTGTTTGACAGGTCTTCCTGAATTAGGTTAACAATTGGCACGAATTGTGAGAACACGACTAGCTTATGCCCTTGCTCTGTAAGCTCTCTCACAAGCTCGTTCAGCTCCGAGAGTTTGGCGTTTTCGGGTTCGACTTTGCCAATCGCCCGCATGAGCTTCTTGAAGATCTGCGATTCTCTAAGCGCAATGGCCTCGGGTGTGTTTTCACGTTCTTTTCTTCGCAGGTATCCGGCGATCATGCTGATGTCTGCGCAGGCTTCGCGGAGCAGCGTATAGAGCCTAAGCCGGTTTGCTGTGAAGGGATTCGGGCCTTCACTTCTGCTGGCAGTAAATGCGTATTCCTCGAGTATTGTCTCGCCAAGGCTTTCTTGGAGCATGTCATAGATGATCTTCTGGTTTCTAGCCGGCTCAGTGTAGACATACTGCATTGTCAGGGTCGGGAGTTGCCTGAGTACCTGCGATTTTGTGCGTCGAATGGATATCCGTCTTAGCTCACGTCTAAGCTCAGGGAGGTTATCTGGGTTCAGGATGGGACGAGAATTAGACCAACCATGAGTCCTAAGGGTGTACATGGATAGGAAATCCTCGCTGTACCGACCGAAAAATCCAGGCTTCACTATGTTGACAATGTTGTACAGCTCGCCGAGATGATTCTCAAGCGGTGTTCCTGTGAGTGCGACAATGTTTCTCACTATGAGCTTCTTGACGGCTTCACTGGTCTGAGTGTCCCAGTTCTTCACCCGAGTGACTTCGTCAAGAATTAGGGTGTCAAAATTCTTCTGGATTATGACCTCTGCATCTGTGCGCAGCAGTTCATAATTCATTACCAGCAGAGGGTCATCGTATATGGCAACGCGTTCCTTCAAAGTCTTCTTCGACGTAAGAACAGTCGGAGAAAGATTGAATTTCTCCACAAGCTCGGCGCGCCATTGTTCCAGGACAGCATTAGGGGCAACTATCAGCACCCTAGAGGCTTTCTTTCGTCTAATTAGCTCAAGGACTGCTGATGCTGCAGTGATCGTCTTGCCCAATCCCATCTCATCGAACAGGCAAGCCCGTCCGTCGTTCTCCAGAATGAATTGCACGGCTTGCTTTTGGAACGGATAGAGTCGTACGTTTACTGAGCTAGGTGCCCGAAGCCGGGGACCTCGTATTTCGCTCTCCGGGACGCCTTTCAGAATTACGCGAATTCCTTGCTTTTGAAATTCCTTCTTTGCGAACAGCAAGGATCCGGCTTGGCGAAGCCTGTACGCGTCGTAGTAGGGGCTCCAGGTCAGGTAGGTCTTCAGTGTGCGGTCTTCTAGGATGTCCCTCAGGGAGTCTGCCTTCGTGGGCCTAACCCAAACAAATCCCCATTGGTCGTATTCGAACTCTGCAGTCCTGTGCTCGCGAACAGCTTTCAATGCCTGAGACGAGTAAGCAAGTTTCAGCCCGGACTGCTCGTAGGCGGCCTTTGCCGCCTCAGGGTTGAGGGTCGGTGGGTGGTGGAAGAACCCTTCGCTGAAGGGCGTGAGATTTTCCAGCAAGCCGAACTCAGGTTGGGGAACATGAACTTCGGGCCGAATGGTCAGATCAGGCCCGACCAGTAATCTTGGCTTTCTCACCCTATGAGCACGGCCCACGCTCTATCTCCTCCTGAAGATACTGAAAATCAGTGAATATGCGCACACAGAGATATGAGCATCTCGAAAGTTGGTCTGGGGAATGTCCGTCGCGCTAGGAGTATTTCTCTTCGGGAGGCTTGGTCTTGCGAAAGGCCAAGTATAGAATGGAATCGTATGCTAGCTTCAAGGTCCCGGCAGCGACGAAGGGCGTCCCAACCCAAAGATTGGCGATGGCATAACCTGCCAAGGACGGGCTGAAGGACTGTGACACGCTGCGAGATAGGTTTGTGAATCCGGCCGCGGCCGTTCTGTCGGATTCATCGATAACGGCCATCACGTATGACTGCCGCGTAGGCACGTCCATCTGGGAGACCGAATGTCGGCAGAGAAGCAGCGCGACCGCGCCGACCGCTGTGGGTGCAAAGGGTATCGCGGTTAGAAACAAGTTTGATGGGATGTGTGTAAACACCATGGTGTTCAGCAGGCCAATTCGTGCCGCTATCCTTTCAGCCAACAGAAACGAAATCGCAGTCACGACCTGCGTGAGAAAGAATATGACGCCAAGTGATGCCAGCTGTAACCCAAAGCGTTCGTAGAAATAGTACGCCATGATGCTCTGACCGATGAATCCGCCGCCGAAGGAATCTACGGCGAAAAGGGCTGCCAGCTTTGAGACAATCGGCTTGGAACGTGCTGATAGAATCCGACGATTCGGGATTGACTGAGTGTTCCTCACTTCAATGTTTTCGGACAAGCATGAGTACAGAGCCGCTCCAGCCAATCCTGAGGCCAAGTATGCCAAGAAGAGAGGTCGATACGCGCTGAGTCCTGACCCTAGGTACTGTGGAACGGCGGCCAGCAAGGCTCCAGAAGACGCCGATGCATAGCCAATCAGGTTGTAGATGCTGAACGTCAAGGTTCTATGTCTCGAATCAGAGGTCTTCGGGAGAATAGCCTGCTCGAGTGAAAGGAACGGTCCAACTTCACCCGCACCGACTGTCATATTTCCGATTATCCCTGCGAGGACAGGGGTCCACCATTCGGTCGACAGGAACAGAATCGTACCTGCTATGAAGTCCATGAGTGCGAAAATTACAAGCGTTCGTCTTCTTCCAAATCGGTCGGCCACGACGCTTATGACGAATGTGTACAAGGCACTTGTGAATACGGTTAGCGTAAGGACTGCACCGATCAGGAACGCACCAAACCCAAGTTCGCTCATGTAAACAGCGAATACAACTCCGAGAAAACCGTAGGGTATAGTGCGAATTGACTTCTCAAGTAAAATGAGTCGACCGTCTCTGTTTATTATAGTCCCAAGGTTCAATGCAGATTCTGTCCCGGGCTAGCTTATCGCGCCGAGCGAATCAGCTTGAGTTCGCAATATCTGTAAAGTGCATCGTAAGTTGGAAACTGCATCTTCATGTTCTCGTGGTCGTTTTTTGCAAGTTCGCGAAAGCCTAATGCGATCGCCTCGAGCCCTGCCGATTCAGGGGGCGGGTCAGGAATGTCCGCGTCGGCTCCCCTGACTATTTTCGCCAGTTCGAGCAGAGCCGGATCGGTCAGATTGTATTTCTTGATGAGAGCGTCGAAGCTTACATGCTCTCTGCCATTTTCCACGTAGTGCGTTAACGCTACGCCGGGCGTATCAAACGGGATTGCATTTTGTGACTCAGCAACTTCTTGGACCTTATCCCTGGGAACGAAGACAAATTCGGGCTTGGTATCGATGAATTTGCTGATGAGCCATGGGCAAGCAATTCTGTCAACCTTTGCTCCTTCACGAGTCACCCATTTCATTCGTCTTCTCGCCATCGTATGGTTGGCGATTTCATTATACTGATTTAAGTAGAGGGGTTGACTTGGCTCCCTTTGCTCGATTGAGGGGAGCGGCGCAGTAGGGTTCGCGATCAGGTGATGCTGTTATGGCCTCGCTCTTGAAGACATATTCCTACATCTTGGCCGTCATTGAGCGCGGGCAAATCGCCGATGTTGTGAAGGCTTTGAAAGAACTCCCACAAGTCGAGGAGGGTGCGCTGCTCATTGGCAGATATGATTTGGTCGTACGCGTGGGTCACTATGACCGATCCGACCTGTACAGGTCTGTTTCCCAGATCAGATCAATGCCAGGGATCAGGGCCACGAGCACTCACATACCGTTCGAGGGTTTCACGAAAGAATACACAGTTAGTGAGAACGATTCATTGGCGATCTCATTGCTGCGGGCCTCTGGATCCTTGCAAAGTGTTCTCTCTCAACTCAAGAATCTTGATCATGTTGTTGAGTGCCACATAATTCCGGGAGAATGGGACTTGCTCGCAATTTTGCACAGCAAACGGGTCGAGCATATACTTGAAACCGCCGTGAATCAGTTCGAAGGCGTGCACGGCATCTACAAGACGGAAACCCTGTTAGCACATCAATACTTCAAGCGAACCCAGGAGACCACTTTTTCGGTTGGCACATATGTGCCACAGTACGCATTTGACAAACTGAAAGATAAAACGGTCCTCGGGCCAGAACAGCCCACATACAGAATCTAACCAAAGTCACTGGGACGAATACTAGTCTCCAATTCTAGTCAAGAACCCTAGAAAGCGTCTGCCGCAAGAAAAATAACATGCTTCCAGATGTCCTCATCAACGCCAATTGGTCTCTTGTCGTGTCCGATATGTCAACTGAGGGCAAGAAAGAAACGAAGACAAAGCAAGAAGCTGCTGCGCCGGATTTCTTTGACCAACTCAGGGGACAGATGGAGGAGCTGGTTAAGGAGCGTGAAGAAACGGAGAGAAAAGCGGCAGAGTACCTCGACCGGCTCAGGCGGCTCCAGGCGGACATGGAGAACCTACAGAAAATGACGAAGCGCCAGATCGAATCGATTACTAAGCAAGCTTCCGAGAATCTGATCCTGAAGCTCCTTCCGATTCTGGACTCATTGGGGCAGGCCGAAAAGGCAGCTCGATCAGCCAACGAGTTGCCTCGTGAGGAGATTGCCGTAGGGCTGAACGTGCTTCTCAAACAGTTCATAGATGCTTTGGGCACTGAAGGCTTGAAGGAGATTCCTGCGGTTGGTGAGACATTTGATCCGAATAATCACGAAGCCGTCGGTTTCTTAGAAACGGACGAGACGCGAGAAAATATAGTCGTGGAGGAGGTACGCAAAGGTTACCAGCTTAATGGCAAGGTCATTCGGCCCAGCTTGGTCGTCGTCAGCAGGAGGAAAACCGCACTAGACGAGAAAGGCAGAGAAGACTAGACTGCAAGGTTTCTAATGGCCTTGGGAGTTCTTGGTTCACTCCGTAATTGTCCTCAACAAAACCACCCCCATAATGTTTTTGAACCAATCTTTCCATCTCAATGATTACCTCTGGTAACAGCTGGATAGGTTGGCCATTGCCAAAGATAATAGGAATCGACCTGGGGACAAGCAACTCCGCGGCCGCGGCTGTAATAGCTGGTCGCCCCACCATAATCCCGAGTGCTGAGGGCACAACTCTCGGCGGCAAAGCCTTCCCGTCAGTCGTTGCGTTCACCAAAGAAGGCCAGCTCTTAGTTGGAGAGCCGGCTAGGCGCCAGGCTGTCTCAAACCCTGAGGGGACTGTGTTTGCCATCAAGCGTAAGATGGGCACTGACTACAAGGTCAACATCTTCGGGAAAGAGTATACCCCGCAGCAAATTTCCGCTTTTCTGCTTCAGAAAATCAAACGTGATTCCGAAGCATTCCTGGGCGACAAAGTAGAGAAAGCGATCATCAGTGTTCCTGCCTACTTCAACGATAACCAGCGACAAGCAACCAAGGACGCAGGGACCATAGCGGGCCTAGAAGTTGTCAGAATCATCAATGAGCCCACTGCCGCGTCGCTTGCGTATGGCCTTGATCGCGCTGAGAAGGAACTGAAGATAATGGTCTTCGACTTGGGTGGTGGGACACTCGATGTCACGATAATGGAGGTTGGAAGGCCTGACCCGAAGGAACCGCCTGTGTTTGAGGTTCTGTCGACAAGCGGGGACACCCAGCTTGGCGGAACGGATATGGACAACGCCTTGGTCGACCACATAGCTCAGGAATTCAAATTGGCCAACGGGATTGACCTGCGAAACGACAAGATGGCCGCGCAGAGAATTCGTGAAGCAGCCGAGAAGGCGAAGATCGAACTCTCCACAGTTCTCACCACAGACATCAACCTGCCTTTCATCACAGCCGACGCTTCCGGACCCAAGCACCTTACTATGACGATGACCCGTGCCAAACTAGAGGAACTCGTCCGGCCCACCATTGACCGTTGTAGGGGCCCCATGGATCGGGCGCTTGCAGACGCGAAGCTCATGCCGAAGGATATCGACAGAATCATTCTTGTCGGGGGACCCACCCGGATGCCAATCGTCCTGAAATTCGTTGAAGATTACATGGGCAAAGAGCCTGAGAGAGGCGTTGACCCCATGGAGTGCGTTGCTATGGGTGCAGCCATACAGGCGGGGGTGATAGCAGGTGAGGTGCGCGACCTGCTGCTCCTAGATGTCACCCCTCTATCTCTCGGAGTTGAAACATTGGGCGGCGTATCTACAAGGATAATCGAAAGGAATACCACCATCCCAACGAGGCGAAGCCAGATCTTCTCTACTGCCGCCGATTTCCAGACAACTGTAACTGTCCACGTACTTCAGGGTGAGAGACCTATGGCCGCCGACAATGTTTCATTAGGCATGTTCAACTTGACCGGGATCCCGCCAGCCCCGCGCGGAGTGCCCCAGATTGAAGTTACTTTCGATATAGACGCGAACGGGATTCTCAATGCTGCAGCAAAGGACTTGGCTACGAGCAAGGAGCAGAAGATCACTATCACTGCCTCGAAGAAACTCTCCAAGGATGAAATTGATCGCATGGTCAAAGAGGCGGATCAGTTCGCGGCACAGGACCAGAAACGCAAGGAAGAAGCTGAGCTACGCAACAATGCCGACAATATGATCTATACCGCTGAAAGGCTGAAAACGGATCTTGCCGGCAAGATCTCTTCGGACCAGAGTGACCGTCTGACGAAGTGTGTTTCTGAGCTAAGGGAGGCCTTGGCTGGCCAGGATGTGAGTCTTATCAAGCAAAAGCTTGAGGCACTTCAGAAGGTCATGCAGGAAATCGGCGCAGCAGCGTATCAGAAAGTCTCCCAGCAACAGGCAGCCGCTGGTGGACCGTCGGCATCAACTTCGCAGGGTGACAAGGCCAGTTCGAAGGATCAAGCTGTTGATGTGGACTACAAGGTCGTTGACGATAAGAAGTAGGCTCGACACTGCGGCAGATCGTTCTTGGAAAAACGCGACTACTATGACGTGCTAGGCGTCCCAAGGAACGCTGACAAGGATGAAATCAAGAACGCGTACCGAAAGCTTGCTCTGAAGTACCACCCTGACCGCAACAAGTCACCCGACGCCGAAGAAAAGTTCAAGGAAATTTCAGAAGCCTACGCCATTCTGTCGGACGACGAGAAGCGGACTCAGTACGATAGCTTCGGGCACGCAGGCATAGACGCCCGGTACTCGGCCGAGGACATATTTCGCGGAGTCGACTTCGACCAGATACTACGTGACTTAGGCTTCGGCTTCGGTGGATTCGAATCAATCTTCGACACGTTCTTCGGAGGTCGACGCGCCCGGGGGGCCCCGAGAGGCCAGGATATTCGGTATGATCTCGAGATCTCGCTCGAGCAAGCCTACAACGGCCTGACTACTGAAATCGAGGTTCCAAGGCGCGAACGCTGTGCCGAGTGCAACGGGTCTGGCGCCAAGCCGGGGACGTCACCTAAGAAATGCCCCGAGTGCGGAGGGACGGGCCAAATTCAGCATGTGCAGGTTTCAGGCTTCATGCGCTTCGCCCGCATCGAACCCTGCGGCAAATGCCGTGGGCGAGGAGTGATTATCGAGAAGCCTTGCCCAGCCTGCCATGGAAGTGGAATAGTCGAACGGCGCAGGCGCATCGACCTGAAGATGCCTCCGGGCGTTGACACCGGCTCGCAACTCGTACTCCGAGGAGAAGGTGACACGCCGAACGGTGAGGGCCGCAGAGGGGATCTCTATGTTGTCGTCCATGTCAGGCCGCACGAGATTTTCAAGAGAGAAGGGAACGACCTCACCTGCCGCGTCGAAGTGTCCTTCTCACGAGTCGCCCTTGGCGGCGAAGTGGAAGTGCCAACTCTCGATGGCCCCGCCAAGATCATGATACCACCTGGGACACAGAGCGGGGCACTCTTCAGGCTCAGAAAGAAGGGCATGCCTGCCCTACGGAACCATGAACGAGGCGACGAGCTGGTGTTCGTTCAGGTGAGGACACCTGGCAGGTTGACGCCTCAGCAGAGAGAACTGATTCAGCAGCTGGGTCGAGAAGGCCTGTAGTTAGTTTCGTTGAGTCTTTCTCTTGGCTCTTGCAGACGCGACGAGCGAGAGCAGCCGGGTGTGTATTACTGATCCGCCGGCCAGTAATGACCGAGAGAAGTTCTCCCAGCTTTCTCCTAGAGAGTTTGTCACGATGCCTCCTGCTTCCTGGGTAATTAAGGAGCCGCTGGCAGTTTCGAACACTGGAGCTTTGCGAAAAACAGTCACAAGTCCGTCGAACCTGCCTGCCGCAACAGAACAAAGGTTGAGTGCAACGCTCCCCGGCGACCTGATCCTTCGTGTGAAGCAGCACAGTCTTTCCTCAAATTGCAGAGGACTCGGTATCGAGGGTTCGGGCACCCACCACTCGAAGATAAGTGAGGAATCTCGGAGATGTTGAGCCCTGGACACCCGTATTCGTTTACCGTCCAGGTGGGCGCCGTGCCCGCGGATCGCGGTGAACATCTCGTCTAGCATCGGATTGTAGATGACTCCCGCAATAGTTTTCCTTTCTCGTAATATGCCGATGGAAACCGCGAAATGTGGAATACGTTTCACATAGTTCAGAGTCCCGTCTAGCGGATCCACGGCCCACACAACCTCTCTCGAGCCCAGTCTGACCATTCCCGCTTCTTCAGAGACAACGGTGCAGGCGACCTTGTTCCGTCTTATCCGGGCCAGAATTGCTTTTTCGGACTCTTCGTCGGCTCTGGTGACGAGGCTGCCAGCATAGTCATTCTTCTTGCGAATCGCCAGCCTAGGGTTGCCGAAGAGCCTCCGCAGGATCTTGCCGGCATCTCCGGCGGCATGAACCGCTACTTCCAGAAGTTTCGTTTCCGACATCATCTGATTCAGCTCGGCAGTCATCCGGCTTGGAGTCCATCCACCAACGCAGTCTGCCCACGGCTTAGCCACGTTTCGAAGACATAAGTGATCAGAAGTATCAGCCCTAGGGCGAGCAGGATAAGGCCGAGAACTACAAGCACGACAGGGCTCACGAGACTAGAAGAGCCTGCTGAGAACAATGCGACTGAAGCGATGATCGCCAGAATCCCTGAGATGATCAGGGATAGGCCAATGATTTTCCGACCTCGCAAGCCAAGTCCGCTCAACGTTCGAGGTGGAACGTTTTAAACTTCCCATGGAGAACGAGCCAAGGCCGACATGGGTGAGGTACATGGGCTGGTTCCTCGAGTTCGTTGAGAACTACCTGACTTTCACTGGGAAGTGTTATCGTCACTGTCAGAATCCCACGTCAATGCGGGTAATCTCGCGAGATCAGGAATCCCTTGTTGGGGCCTATGTCTGCCCAGACGCCTTCGTATCTCAAGTGGTCTATTTCGCTCCGAGACCGAACGTAGGATGGTTCAGGCAATTTCTGGTCAACCAAGTCGGGAACGACACTGTCAGCCCAGTGGATATACGAGTAGCAACACGTCACGGATGGGAACTCGGACCAAGAGCACGAAAGGTACTCGAGGAAAGACTCGGAAAGAGTGCGTCGATCATGGAAGTCTACTGGACACGCTATCCCAAGACTGAGCAACAGAAACAGGTAGCTGTCTCGCTGTGCGTCGGAACCAGCTCGCAAAACGGGTGCCTAAGCCTCTTCATGCACGACAAAGATGCCCAGGACAAGCTGTGTCCTAAATGCAAGACAGGACAGCGAGTCTGAGCTTGATGGAATTGCCCTCGGCTGGAGGCACGACTATCCGCCCAGAGAACGGTAAAAGTCGCTCGTCAGGAAATCCTCCCATCTAGCTGCTGTTATGTGTACTCCTTCGGAGAAGCCCGTGAAAACGTGGGCAGTCTGTCCGCTCTCATACTCCAGAAAGACTTGAGGTATCAGATAGTCTACTGCAAAATCGCCGCTGTTCTTGACGAGTTCATCTGAAATTTTTTCCTGCTCAGGTTGATCAATGTCCAAAACTGGTAGCTCGACTCTAAGGGCGTTCGCCATTTGACGGCTTTTCTCCAGCGACAGCGGGACGCAGTGAGGACACCAATGCGCCAAGACGATAGTGATTCGCTTCAGCACGCGTGTTTCCCTTCCTAGGTTCATACAAAGAGCACTAGGCTCTTTTGATTATCGCTGGAACTTTCTATAGAAGGGTGAAGGCAACCTCAACTTTAATCCGCGTACGAAGAACTGTTATTCGGAATGCACCTGAGATGATTCATGAGGAAGTCCGCCAGGTCGTGGAGGATGTTCGCATCCGCCAAATGAGAGGGGGAACCATTGTCACTCATGCAGCGCTGAGCGCACTTCGCTCCGCGCTCCAAAGAGCCAAGACATCCTCACCAAGCCAGTTCTTGGAAGAGCTCCGGGAGAACAGCATGCACATTGCGACCATTCGTGCGGCATCCATACCACTGGCCAATGGGCTCCGCCAGGTCGCGTCCGAGGTTCAGGCTGCGGCAGACCGGGGAGCTGGCGTGGAGGAACTCAAGCAGGTTCTTTCGAAAGTCTCACAGGCCTTTGAGCGTGCTTTGGACGACTCGGTCGAGAAGATTGCTGAGATAGGTGCTAGGCGTCTCAAAGATGGAGACGTCATCATGACCCATAGTTACAGCAGCTCTGTTCTCGCAATTCTGAAGAAGGCTCATAGGCAGGGAAAGCGGCTTAGCGTGATCGTAACTGAAACGCGGCCGGAACTGGAAGGCCGCGACGTAGCCCGAG
>CAZYOZ010000027.1:20356-24235 GCA_964649235.1 uncultured Candidatus Bathyarchaeia archaeon | reverse complement strand
AGCATTCTAGATGCATCCTCCAAGGATTATGTTCTCATAGAGACAGCAGGAGCCGGGCAGTCGGATGTAGACGTCAGACACCTGGCGAATACAACTGTCGTAGTCAGTGCGCCCGGGATGGGGGACGAGATTCAGACATTAAAGGCGGGAATTATGGAAATTGCAGACATCTTTGTTGTGAACAAGGCGGATAGGGAGAACGCCGACCAGACGGCTCAAGAGATCCACTCTATGATTATGATGGTAGATTCCGTTGACAACTGGAGGCCACGGGTAATCAAGACGGTTGCCACCTCCGGAGAAGGCATTGTGGCGCTCGCCGAGGCCATTGACCAGCATTCCGACCACCTAAGAAATTCAAGACAGATCGACCAGCTCAGGACACAGCGACTGCGGCATGACATATTGGAGGCCGCCAAGCGACATTTCGAGGACATCGTACTCGAACAGATCGTATCCACCAGCGAGTTCTTGAGACTCGTAGAGCAAGTCCGCAACCGACAAATTGATCCCTACACAGCCGGGCGCCGACTTGTAGAGAAGTTACGAACCCGCAAAATTGCATAATGGAAACTTAATTTTCTAAACAATCTTGCCAACCCATCAAGTCGCTGTCGGCAAACGTTAAGAAGCCTAAATGTTACATTTTTGTTCGGAGCGTGCTGCAATGGAAGAAAAAGAAAACCGCGACGAAATCGGGCGTTGGGATCCGCCCCGCCCGTGGTAGGGATCGGTGGCTAGAAGCCCCTTTTCCCTCCCCCTTTTGCGCTCCCAACTAGCTTATGAAACCCGGAACTACTGGACTAGCGCCATGTAGCGATTTTCGTCAAATAACCAACGTCCATCATCAGAGAAGAGATTCCAAGGGTCGTCGGGATCTACAGGCAGCCATCTTCCCATCAACCATTCTCCAGTTGAACTCATACATTTGGCTTGAGCCATGTCCGTCTTAACAAGGCGATCATCGATCGCTTTGAAAAGTTGCTTCAGTTCTCCGTTAGGGCACCAGACAATCGCTAGCAGCCCTTCAAAGTCCCCGACAACTAGGCCCCCTCTCCATGCAGGCAGTTTCGAGAGGTACTGAGCCAGTGTATCAGCAACATTCCTTTTGCATGAGAGGGCTATCAGGCCCCATTCCTCAGCTCCGATTTTCAGAGGCCACACAGCATACCGGAACAAACCAGATTTGAGCATTCGCGATACTCTTCTGCCTATGTAAGCTCCGGAGAGCCCTAGCATTCTGGCGATCGCTGAAAAAGGTGTCCTGCAATCCACTTGCAAGTGTGAAAGAACGTTGAGATCTACTTTGTCTACAGGAAATGGCACGCTCTGAGAAGAGTAATTCATGCCGAAAGATTCGCTTTTTCCTAGGCTCTCGCGAAGGCTGACGCCCCAACTATCCCAGTGAATATCCCACCTTCCGCTCTTAGCATCATAAGTATCGAAGTTAACTGCCTGCAGATCTTTCTCAAGCTCCAGCAACTGAAACTCAGATATGTGTCCGGTATCGACCATTCGTTGAAGAAAAGCTCTCGAAAAGTCTCTGTGTTCCTGAGGTATGTCCCAGACGCAGAAGAGATCCGAGGAACCATATGTGCGAAAGACCTGTCTGCAATAAGGGAACCGCGCGAATGTACGAACCGCCTCGGATTGCTTGGTCGTGCTTATCAGCATCAAATGCTCCACTAGCCCTATTTTCTGCATGTCGACCAAGACTGTGAATCGCAATCCCGCCTTTGTGGACAGCATTCGAATCGCCTTCATTGCGGTAGGAATGCTGACACCCAAGAGCCGCGCTGCTTCGCCCGCGCCCACATCAGGCTTCTTTGAAAGAAGATTGAGCAGGTCGAGTTCGCTCTTGTCAAACTTAGGGTTCGTAGGTCGACTTGAAAGCGAGTTGAAGATCGTCAAATAATCAGCGAACGTTGGTTGAGCACTACCGAATTCCTTCAGCCTCAACCACAATTCTCCGTAGAGTGAGTCACCTACCATCATTTCGTAGAATTGGAAGAACTCAATGAGCTCATTAGGCCTAAAACGGCTTTTCTGTCTCAGTCCGTGCCTCGCCTCAGACCACAACTCCTTGTCATTCTTATGCTCGAACAGCCGGTAGGCAAGGTACTCGGCCTGTTCGCACAGTGCAAATGGTTCCTGTGCTATCCTGTCCATGTTTGCTGGGGAAAGTAGTATGGTTGCTTCGCGGGCCAGTACACCCTTACGCAGGGCGTCAAAGAAAAGGATTGGTGGGTTCACGTTAAGAACGCCAATATCAGCGAACCACTGAGCCCCCCATCTCCAAGTATCTTTGCTCTCATTCAGATCTGGCGGAAAGAATGAGATTATGGAGAGGGACCTGTGGTACCGATCACTATCTTGCCAAGTTATCCCGACCAGCTCCTCGAGCCGCTTCATGTCTGATCTAAATTCGTTCCGAGCGCTGATCAATTTCACGCGGTGCTCGTCGCCCAGATCGATTCTCTGCGCGACCAGCCGTTCGAACTCCGTTTGAATCCAGATTGCTGCATCATCGGTGGCAGTGAAGCTTAGTACCTCATGGAGCTTGTCCGCAGGTTCAGAGAGGTGGACGGACTCGGCGATCTCAGCGAGTCTCTTGAAGAATTGCTTTCTCGCCGCCTCATTACGGTATTTTGGGGTTACCTTCCTGTAGACTTCTGAAATGGCCTTAGCAAGCACACAACGAGTGTAGTCCTCCGAGGCTCGAGTAAGTGTGTCCCTGCTTGGTTCACCGATCTGCGGAAGGATCGATGACACAGCTTTTGCCGGAACTGGCTCTTGGGTCAGCAGGTTGAGAATCGCGCCCTCCGTTCCTGGCTGAGGCCTGTTCTTCGTATGCCTGAGCAGAAGGCTCAGCCTGAGTTTGCCTTCGCTAAGCCAGTCTATAGGCAGAGATTCAGATTCTCTTAGCAGGGCCTTCGATTTCCGCATCATCTGTTCGCTCGGAGTTTGGCCTCTTAGTTGAGGCCTGACAGGCTCGCGGGCACGCTTAAAGAGGCTAGCCCTGTGCCTGGGACCGCCTACACTAGGAAGTGCATAGTGCGCAGGGCTTGGCGTCGTGGTTTTTCATGAAGGATGGAATGATAGTTTGAGCTATCTCACTCCATACACCATGCGGTATACACAGTTCTTCTGCCTTCATTCCTGCACCCATGCTTATGGCACTCGAACGGCTGCAAGATCTCGAATCATTGGCCTTTGACCATGGGGCCCTGGAAGATTTACCGAAGAGACGCGTGTACGTTTACTATTGTGAGATCTGCAGCTCGGTTCTGAAGCTGAGCACCACACTCAACCATCCACATAGTTTCGCGTCCACAATAATGGACAGCTGCCCAAATTGCCACTTTGAGAATTCACTCCAATGCCATTCGCTTGAACTCAGAATTCCAAAAACGTTTCTCACTGAATGCATACAACAACGTGCTCTGCAAAGGCAAACTCCCTCTCCACTATTCAAATCATTTCTCACTAGCAACAAAACCCAAGCTGCGCAAGAAAAAGCGCCCCACCTCCCTGTACTGCGTTTCGGCGCGGGCTTTTCCGTTGAACTGGGTCTGAGCGCTGGACAATTAGCAGTCCTATACGGAGACAAGGTCTGCCAAACCCTAGCAGGGCAACTTTGTGTTCGCTCACAATTGCCAATCGACGCGGGAGGGTTTGGTGCGTCAAGCGTCTTCATAGATGGTGGAAACATCTTTGATTTGTACGCTGTATCAGGCTACACAGACGCGCTTCAATTAGACCGCGAGACAATTCTTCGCGGGATCAAGGTCTCCCGGGCCTTCACATGCTACCAACTGGTTAGCCTCATCGTCGAGAAGCTTCCCTGCCTCATCGGAGAAGAAGACCTGAAGCTAGTTG
>CAZYOZ010000027.1:0-20346 GCA_964649235.1 uncultured Candidatus Bathyarchaeia archaeon | reverse complement strand
GAAACTTCCTCGACATGTTTGTGGATCCCGAGATTGATTTGAAGGAAGCTAAACACATGGTCAATTTTCTAGCGGGCTTCTTAGCTAAGTTTGCTCGCGAAAATAATGTCGCCATAGTAGTAACCTGCCCATCACGCAAAGAAAATCAGGGCGCTCTCCTTCTACCTTTCCTTACAAGTCGCGCGGAAATTGTGTTGAAAGTTGAACAGAAAAAGTTCGTGTTAGAAAAACATCCGCTCAGAAAACACTCGATGCTGGCTACGAATTAGTATGAGGTTCCATGGATTGGCTCTGGAAGGATGGCTCTTCGACCTATACCCATCCCAATTTGGAGGGATGGTCATTTGGTTGCTAACACGCAGTGGTGACCCGATACGGCTGTTTGACCCGTGGCGGCCAAGCCTCTACGTATGGGCAAGAAACCTTTCTTCCGCTTCCACCCTTTTCAAAGCGAATAGCTCCTTTGTGGAGAAAACGATTGACTACAAGTACGTTAACCCCGGTGACTTTGAACGATCAAGGGTGCTCCGTGTAACTTTTCAAAGTTCAGTGGATATCGCTTCCTTTCTCCGTAACCTGACGCCAGCCGATTTGATGGGCCCCCAGTTTTTCAATGCGGGCGTACCTGCAGCACAGCTCTACCTCTACGAAAAAGACCTGTTTCCCTTGGCGTTTGTTCGCGCAGAACTCAGAAAGCCTAGCATACGTTGGGAGTTACTTGACAGTGCCTTTTCATGTCAGTATGAGAATCCCCCTCTCCGCACCGCAAGCATTACACTTCACATAAAGAAGGGGGGAGCAATTGCAACCTTCAGCGACCCACTTCAGTCGATAACTTTCAAATTTTCCGACGAAGTTTCGATCGACGCGGGATCTGAAGCTGAAAAGCTACTCCGGCTAATCGAGCTGGTTAAGCAGGCCGACCCAGACATCATCCTCACACGGAATGGCGACGCGTTTGCTTTTCCATATTTGATGCGAAGGGCCTTTCAGAACGGGGTTCTACCACAGCTGATCCTCGATCGAGAAGGCAGGCACCTGCAATCGTCTGGGAGACCAGGAAGGACATACGTCTCCTACGGGCGTGTTTTCTACAGGCCTGCACCGGTTCGACTGCTCGGCCGACTTCACCTGGACGCCTACAATGATTTTATGTTTGAAAACTGTGGGCTTCAAGGCCTTTTCGAGATAGCCCGTACATGTCGGACTCCTCTGCATCGTGCTTCACGCGAAACTATAGGGACGACTATGACGTCGCTTCAAATGTACCAAGCCTTCCGCCGCGACATCCTGATACCCTGGAAGAAGAACGAGCCAGAGAATTTCAAGAGCGCATGGGAACTACTCCAAGCTGACCGCGGCGGATTCATACTCGAACCCAAAGTTGGTTTGTTCGATGATGTTGGGGAAATTGACTTCGCATCATTATACCCCGCATTAATGATGAAATACAATCTGACGCCCGAATGCATCGCTTGCGCTTGCTGCGGCAGTACCTGCATGTGTGTTCCAGAACTGAAATACAATCTCTGCGAGAAGAAGATCGGAATCGTGCCACACACACTCTTCATCCTACTTTACAAACGCGCAAAATACAAGGCGTTGATGAGTCACACAACAGAACGAGCATTAAGAGACATTTACGACCAAAGGCAAGCCGCACTCAAATGGTCACTGGTTTGTTCGTTTGGATATCTTGGCTATAGGAACGCGCGTTTTGGGAAGATTGATGCGCATATTGGCGTTTGTGCCTTCGCTCGTAAGGTTCTTCGTGAGACAGTTCAGATTGCGCAGGAGCATGGTTTTTCTGTTGTTCACGGGATTGTTGACTCTGTGTGGTTGAAGAAGAAGGGTGCAGATGAAGCCGATTACATTGACCTATGCAAAACCCTTGAGAAAAGGCTTGAACTTCCGGCATCCTTTGAGGGGATTTATCGCTGGATAGTTTTTCTTCCTTCAAAGGTCCACGCTGAGCTTCCCGTTCTTAACAGGTACTACGGAGCCTTCAGGGATGGCAAGATTAAGGTTCGAGGCATCGAATACAGACGCCGGGACGCTCCTTCAATAATCAAAGATTGCCAGCTTGAAGTGATAAACTACTTAGCCCATGCCCGAGATGCAGCAGAATTCCATGCGCTTCTGCCAGGCGCACTCAAGTTAGTGCGAACCTACGTCCGTAGATTATACGATGGACAAGTCGATGCACACAACCTATTGATAACCAAGCAACTGTCCAAGAACCCGAAAGAATACAGACACAACGTTATGCAAGCGATAGCTGCGAAACAGCTCATCCAAGAAGGCCTAGATGTTTCTGCGGGCCAAAATGTGTCCTACATACTGCAGAGCGAGAGCGGGGCATCCGTGATTCCAGGCGAGTTAATCAACGGCCCCCTGAAGTATGATGCACAGAGATACGTGCAACTTTTGCTCGACGCTATAGCGAGCCTACTCTCGCCTATGGGATACAGCAATGCGCGTCTCTCGAAGGAAATTCAACAAGACCCTTTCAGTTAACCCTGCATCTGTGCAACAATTTCCCTGTATTGGCTCTCCTCGATCGTGCCCCGACTCAAAAGCTCATCCGCGATGCGCCGCATATTAGCGAATGAGTGCAGTTTCACACCAGCTTTCCTCAAATTGGCTTCACCGCCCTGCTGCCTATCCAAGAGCACAACAGCGTCCTCCACTACACCACCTTCAGCTCGGATGGCTTCCGCTGCTTCCAAAATGCTGCTGCCGGTCGTGATGACATCGTCCAAGAGCAAGACCCTGTCGCCAGGACGCAGGAACCCTTCAATCCTGCGAGTCATGCCGTGCTCTTTCGTTTCTTTTCTGACATAGATGAATGGTTTTCGAAGGGTGAACGCGAGAACGGCCCCGATGGCTATTCCGGCTGTCGGAACTCCTGTCAGGCGGTCTATGCTACCTTTCACTTTGCCGGCAATGGTGTCTGAGTAGAAAGTAATCGTTCTCCGGAATGCCTCCGGGTCACTTGGAATAAGCCTCAGGTCAAGATAGTATGAGCTCAGGATACCGCTGGCCAGTTTGAAGGTTCCAAACTTAAGGCTCCCAGTTCTGAGAAGAATCTCGCAAAGCTCGTCCTCCGCGCTGTTCGTCGCTATGCGGGGCAATTCACTCGAGTCGCCTATGTGAATTGAGACTGTTTACTCTTTCGTAATCCAAGAGCAGTCCATTCGGTTGGAGAATTGAGATTTAAAACATAGACTGTGAATCATGGCACATGTTCTGGCGGCTAGCCTAGTCCAAGCAAGGATTGAGAGGGATTGGTTGAGATCTGGCTCCCCTACGGACCTTCCGAGGTTCCAGCAAGGGTCCCAGAGGAGAGGCTAGTCCAAATCCTGAAGCCGCTGAGAGCATCTCCTCAAATGGACATGACTGCAGAAATCAAACGGTTAGTTGAATCAGACAGCGGCCTGCTTCGGGCCGCAAAGAATGCGCACAGGATCTGCTTGGCGGTAGGCGCAAGTTCAAATCATGGCCTGCTCAGCGATGCGACCGCTACACTCATTCGCAGTCTGAAAGAGGCAGGGATACAGGATCAATCAGTCATGATCCTTCTGACCGACGATGCGCCGGATATTGAACAGAGCTTGGGATCTGGGATACAGGTTTCACGGCATGACCCAGTTTCATCTGAAGCTAAGCCGCTAGACGCCTTCAAAGGAGACTTCAAGCCATCAATCAGTGGCTCCTTCCTCGATGCCGATCTGAAGATGATCGTAGGTGAGCTCAGGCCACACCATTTTCTTGAGTTAACAGGCCTCTGTGACATTGTTTTTCCAGGGCTCGCCTCGTCGGCCTCGGGGCGCATGCAGCTTATGGACAGGAAAAATGTGGATATCTCGGACATTCACAAAGAGAGGATGTCCATTGCAAGTTCCATGCAGAACCTTCTGGCGCTCGGCTTTACCTTAGATGGGGACCTGGCCCCTGCCAAACTATCCTTCGGAGAGCTGGATGGATGCGTGGATAGTCTGGAGCCGACGCTGAAGAAGCACTGCTACCCTACAGTGGACAAGCCAGCAGACATCGTGGTTATGAGTGCTGGCGGTAGGCCAGTTGACGAAACACTTCTCCGCGCTGTTGAAACGTTTCCAGCAGGCGGCACTGTCGCCAAGCGTGACGGCGCGATTATCGTGGCCGCCGAATGCAGCAGGGGCCACGGAGACGGCGACTTCTATGAATGGACGGCGGAGCGGATTGAACCACGACATCTTGAGGCTCGGCTGCGGTACACCTTCAATTATGATGGCCTCAAGGCGACGTATCTCCGACGCCTAGTGGAGAGCCACCGCGTCTACCTTGTTTCAACAGTCCCCGACCATTATGTGCAGAACACGTTCGGTCTGAGGGCCTCGAGAACTGTGAACTCTGCCATACAGACAGCTCAGAGAGCCCTCGGATCCGATTCCACGATCTCTGTCATCCCTGATGCAAGTGCCGTAATACCGCAACGAGTAGCGAAATGATTCGAGGCGGCCTTTATCTAGGGCGCACCATGTCCCTCAGACCATGAGGGTAGACGTAGTCCGCGTAACGGGCTTCAGCATTATTCTCCTCCTGATTCTTTCGATTTCTGCAGCAGTAAACGTCGGAGGGCAGCAAGAAAACCAAACACAACTTGTAGCCAAGCGGCAAGCAGAGATCAACGTTAGAGTGGTATTGGCCGGCATCGATTCCGAGTATGTGCTTCAGGACTATCTACTCTGGAACAGTCCGCAACAGCGGTACCAGCTCACGGTGATTCCTGGTATCAGTACTGAAACAACATACTCGGTGAAGTACGATTTCGCGCTTGCACCTTCCAGTTTCCTTGATGATTTCTCGCAGTACCTTCGCTCCGCAGGCAAAAAGGAGACGAGAGTGAACGTGCTCTGGAATGAGACTTATGGGACAATTGAAGGTGGGTACTTTCTAAACTACACGCACTATCCTGTTAACGCGACGAATACCTACTATCCCGCAGACCAAGTCGAATCATGGCTTCAGGGCCACCAATCCGAATTCGGTGGCCTAGCGGAAAATGGATACACTCTCTTGATAGCGGACCTATCAGAGCAGTTGCCGTCCATGACGCCTTCCCAGTTTGAGGCACTATCGCATATGAAGCAAGTCGAGCTGACTCCGCACTTCTACAACAAAACGTATGCTGACCATGACCTTGGAATCAAACTCAATCGAAGATACATGACAGCATGGGGCGGGCAAAGCAGATTTTTCTTCATTGACATTTCGGCAGGCCCCGGTCACGCTGCCGAGCAGTTGCCCATTCAGCTCGCAGCGTACATCAATCACCTAGAGCCTACGAATTCTTACTGGTCCACGTGGTTAACACAGTACTTGGCTGATTACATCTGGGGGGCCGTCTACAACCTTTTCTTGCCCGACTTCGTATACCCACTCAATTATGCTCAGCAGTACTCCGTCAGAGTCTTTGTCTTTGACAATCGCTCTTCGAATCAGCCACCGATTGAATCGACAGTGGACCCGAGTGAGATTAGTAGGCAACTTAGCTCTCTGCTACCGTTCGCCAAATTGGAAGTCGATGTCCAGTTTCTCCGTCCGTCGGATAATCCTGACTTGGCAGGCGTCATTAGAACATCAACGTCCCCAAGCCTTGTCGGGATAAGCCCGATTGTTGATGCCCGACCAGTGTATGAATGGCTGAGTCCGAGCGGGCGAGGGCACATAACTGATTTCACTGACACAACAAGGAATTCACGGAACTACGACATACCCGTATTCGTCTTCGCCTTCGACGGGAATTACACATTCGGCTTCACTTACAAGGAACTTGTAGCAGCGAACGAAGCCGATTTCGACCGAACAATATGGGGAGTAGCGCTCTACGACCTAGTTCTCATAAGCCACTCAGCCGACGACTTGCAGCGCGGTGAGTTCACCACGCCCAAGCAACCTGGATTGGGGTTCGGCTTCACGAACACGATAATACATGAAGTCGGTCATATGGTGGCGTTGATGCATCCTTTTCATACTTCCTACGATCCGACTGAGAACTTCGTGGCGTCGGTAATGGCATACTACCCATACGAAGATAGTTTTAGTCAATTCGACAAGGATGTGCTGCAACGTGGCTATGCTGACGAATTGATTCGAGGAACAAGGGAACTGCTCGCTTCGACGACTTTCACAATAAATCCACAAGATCAAGACACGGCGAACGAGAAGTTGGGCGACGCGGAAGTCGCGTACACAAGAATGAATTACACTCAGGCTGCGGTCGACGCTTACGACGCATACGTAAGCGCATCAAGGGCCAGCTTGCAAGGAGGGGGCGTAAGGCTGTCCGGCTTAACAGCCATACTTGGAGCGGGAGGCGCATCATTTGTTCTAGGTTTACTTGTCATGTTCTTTGTTGCGCGTCGCAGAAAGCAAGGCTTGCTTGCTCAAAGAACCGCTCGGAGTGGCAAGTGTTCCCTTTGCGGCAGCAGACTCACCTGGATTCAAGAATATCAAAGATGGTACTGCTACAGCTGCAAGCGCTATGAGTAAAACGGCTAAGGCCTACCTGCCGAGCGCGTTAACGTGTATTGCTTGCGCTTTCCCCGCATCTCAGCACAGATCAGCTTTGCACGAACTAAGCCACGCAAATGGTAATTAACGATCTGCTGGCTGAGGCCCAAATCACGAGCCAGCTTTGCCTCCCAGATTCCCGGGCTACGGCCGATCTCGGCCAAGATTCTAGTAGGAATCGCATCAGGAAGCGCGACACTAACAGCCGAGCTCCCGCCCGCGCTTATGTAGAAGCGCCGCGTCAATCCATCCCTCATCGAAGAAAGCATGCCCGATTTCTCGAGAGCCGCTAGCCTGCGGAATGGTGGCCGGTCCTTGGGCATCAGAGCCCTGATATCCCGATACTTGAGGCCAGGTCTTCGGCAGATCAACCTCAGGAGCCTGTCCAGTTCTGATGCGGTAGCCGTTTCCCTACGCCGCGAAAGAGAAGCAACAGAAAGTAGCATTCTGTACCTGCCTTCCTCCGTGGCCGCCCCCGCTCCAAGAACAGATACTATCGCGAAAGCAAAGAGTAGCATCGGGATGTCCAAGCCCCCTGCTGGAGTTCTCACCTTCACGATTCCTCCTGGTGAGATTGCGTAGATGTCGCCGGTCTTCGATACTGTCACGGCAATCACGGGGCCAGCGACGACTTCGCTTGCTGTTTGCGAAAGGGTTCCGTCCTCGTCCAGCTTCACATAACTGATGCTGGCGAGTGAGGTGCTCACGCTACTAATGTGCCCTAATGGAGCCGCTGGAGGCTGATACCAAACTACGAACAAACTATCCTGGGAATCTGCTGAAACCAAGAGATACGATTCACTTGCCCCTCGTGAGATAGGCCGGGCTATCTTCTTGAGGAAGACCATTTTTCCAGTACTCGAAATCTGAGACACGTAAAATGAATCAGGAGTTTCAGGACCGACTACAGGCTGCCAAACAACGTAAGCCGTTCCGCCGGACCCTGAGGCAACGGTAACTTCTTCGATGGCGTCTTCGGACTCGGCGACTTCGAGATGAGTCATATTGTTTCTCTTCAAATCGATTTTTACATAGCTTATGCTTGAGATTTCGCGACCAGTTGAAAGTTGGTCCCTCTCAACCCACACAACATGAAGTCCGGAGGATTCATCTAGAGCCACGCGAGGGCGCGGTATGGAGAAGAGACTCCTGTTGTATTCGCCGATGAGAACTGTCCTGTTGATCGTGTTGCCTATGGTTATAGTTCCGTAGTAGGCGCCAGACTTCGTTGTGGCCGTCGGATCAAGCTGAGTCCAGACAAGATGAGTTGTGAGATTACCATCAACCACGAGAGATGGCCATGCGACGATCCTTCCCGCTCCCGTGAGTTCGCTTGGCGCAATCTCGGAAGTATTCGTGGAGTTCAGTTGTAGATAGTACAGCCTGGATTCGGTATTATCAGGCGCGTCTGTCGTGGTCTGATTCTCGAACGCGGAACCTTCGGCCCAAGTAATATGAGCGTTCTGGAATCTGTCTACATCCATGTCCGCTGACTGCACCAAACTGCTGTTTCTGATGAGCGTCGGCGGGGCGGTGCCCGTGCCGTTTGCCGCGTATCTGCCGTACCATATCCCAGGTGTGGTGACAGAGCCATTTCCCGCGGGCACTGTCCATAGGATATGTATGTCACCTTGGCCATCTACAACTATTTTCGTCGATATATTGGCTGAGAGCTCGTGCCCAAGATTGAGGTCATCAGGGGCCAGTGCTGTCGACTGAGGCATTGACATGCCCAGAATGCAGATGAACGCGAAGAGCGCAAGTCCTACCCTCAGTCCATACATCTAGTTGGCTCCGCTCTCCCCCCTTCATAGACGAGCCACGACTCGTAAGAACCTATCGTCTCAGCGCATTTCCCGCCATGCGAACCCATGGCGCGGCTCAGATGCCGATCAGTTCGCCCCTCAGTTTGCCCATGCTATACTGGTATGCTATCACGAGCCATGAGTCCAGTATTCTGTAGCTTGAAGCATCGCGATATATGCGATGGGCTTCTCCGAATTGGCCTAACGCCGAGTCTGTATTCGGAAACAGAACCGCCCTTGTTACAGCTATTCTGTTTCCTTGCTGAATCACAGACTTGACAATCATTTTCGTGTTGTTCAGCTGGCTCGGAAACATTCCAACATACAGTCCTATGTACGGCTGGTCCCTTACGCCTGATGCATAAACGGACCTCCTCACGGCCTCGTTGTCGAATAAATCGGGTGTGTTTTCAGGGGCTTGGTCGATAATCCTTTCTACGTTTTGCTTTCCAGTCGATTGATCGTCGCTGAAGAGAACATAGCCATTGAAGATGGTCAGGTAACCGAGTTGGGGTTTCTGGTAGCCAGGTTTGCTCATGAGAAGACTATAGATTTCGAATCCGTGGTAATTTCGGCTCGGGATCTTCGTGGAATTGCTCAGACGTACCGCTAGACCATTCAGCTGGTCAAGGGAGACCCTGAGCAGCGTCACAGTCCCGCTATAATCTGGAGTAGGCAGTTCGATATCCACTTCATACACTACGTCGTGTGGGTAAAAATCGAAGAGCAGCTGGGCTAACTCCAAGAGAGGCCCGGTCCCGAACAGCGTCGAATTTCCGCTAGCGTCAATCGCATCTTCGTAGCTGACATAACCAACATAATACGTTTCGGCGGGAACGTAGGCCATCCACGGTTGGGCGTAGAATTGAATGGTATCAGGGAGATGCTCCACTTTGGGAAGTGAGGAGACATACGAAGCACCAACTATGACACCGATTATGGCCAGCGTTGCGAGAAAAGAGTAGGTTCTCAATCGGCTTGAGCCATCTTGTGCACGCTGGGCTTTCTTGCGGTCAGCGCGGCGGTGGGGGCCTTCTCGTGAACTCTTATGGGAAGTTGTCATGCTTGGCCGCCGCAATCTAAATTACTTCGGTCGGGCTCGTTTCAACCTGCTGTTGTCGAATGTTAACTTATACCCAAGTGCTCCATAGATCTGTGAAAGTCAGTGCTTTCCTAGGCATAGTTGACCTCGGAGCCGCTCTCCTTTCAACCTTCTTCGAGTTCTCTCCTTCGGCGATGTTAGGCAACCTGCTGCTTCTGGAGATTGCCCTGCTTTTCATTCTTGCAGGCCTTCTGGATTTCAGCTCTTCGATTGGCATGGTTCAGTTCAAACGAGTTGTCTTGTCTTCAAAAGATGAGTTCTCCGGAACTAGAAGAAAAGAGGCTGAACGGAGCGCTTTGGTTTACGTGTTTGCGGGATTAATCCTGCTTGCTGTCATGATTCTCCTGGCACTGGCTGACATTTCAACCAGCTCCATCTAGGGAGCATTCAAGATTTGGCAGGGCACGGCTGACCAAATGCCGCATATCCGGATTTCTATTCTGTTTTGGAAAGGAAAAATCGGGGACGCGCCTGAGGATCACCCTCTAGGCGCTATTGGGTTTCTTTTAGCTCGCTGGCTTCTTTCTGCGCTTCATCCAGACCGCTAACCCTGCAATCACGACGATGACCACGACGATCCCTACGACCACGAGGGCATCGTTGGTTGCGGAGGTCACAGCAATCGGGTCACTCACGCTCTCTGGCAGCAGTCGCCTTCCACCAAAGTATTGTCCCGTGTTGATGTACTCGTTGACGAGTTCTGGCGTGATAGGTACCATGGCTAGCGTCTCGTTCAGCGTGTAGCCGGTGAAGTTGGCTCTATACCAAACGGTTCCGAAGGCTGGGGGTGCAGGCGCGGAAACTTGGTACTTGCTGTCGTTGCCTGAGACTGCTGCAGCGAAGGGCATCCATGTCTGGCCGCCGTCCGTGCTCTCCTGGATGACTATCATCTCATGCGCAACGCGAGCCAGTCCGTTGATTGTTACCGATCCACTTCCTAGAAGCGGACTTCCGCTGTAGGCAATCACGGCAGGAGGTGTAATACTCACAGTGTATCCTGCTGCGCGGAGTTCCTCAGCTGCCACATTGATGTCGTACGCATCGGGTTTGAGGTTCGGGTTGTACCAGATACCCCAACCTGGGCCTACAGCAGTGGCTAGTGGGTATGCGGATCCGACCAAGAGTTCGTTAACGATCTGGTCCCTCGGGATCAAGTGGCTAATTGCTGTTCTTACGTGACGCGCTGCCTCAGCCGCCTTTGATGGGTCACTCTTGCCAAGCGGTGTGTCAACGCCCGTGCCAAACACTGGGTGCCTCATGTTGAAGCCTTGCTCTTGCCATCCTAGTTCTGGAGCGATGATTATGTTGACGCCCATCTGCTCTAGTGTTGGCTTGTCCCTTGCCAACTGGTAGTTGTTGTCCAAGACGTTTACTTCTCCATTCTTGAGAGCGGCGAGCGCAGCGTCCTTGCTGCTGATCCAGACGACCTTGTAAGTCTCAACTGAGAACTGGCCCATGGCTTCGAGGCCGCTGGCGTTCCAGTACTGCGGGAACTTCTTCAAGGTTGCCAGGTTCCTTGTGAAGTCGAAACTCTCCAAGTAGTAGGGACCTGCACCTACTGGCCCAACGGCCGTGTAGGATCCAGATCCACCATATTTGGCGGTGTCCCAAGTGTATGTTTCAGGTCCACTGGCAGTGCTGAATGGAATGGTATCCCACGTGTCGGACGGGAACTTCTCCAATATGTGCTTGGGAAGCGGAGAGAACGCGGCGTAGAACTGTCTTGTGAAAGCGTAGACTTCAGGCAAGTGGAATTGAATCGTGTACTTGTCAACAGCTTTCCACCAGCCCTCCCTCATTGCTTCGTCTGGACTGGCCCTGTTATCCACGACTTCCGAAGTTCCGTCACTGTATGTGAATGTCACATAGTTGCCGAGGTACTGAATATCGCTGCCCAGTGCGACAGAAGCGGTTTTTGGATCCAGAATCATCCGGCGACTCCACACGAAGTCGTCCGCTGTTATCTCTGCTCCGCTCTGCCACAGCGCACCCTCCCTTATTTTGATTGTCCAGTCAAGGCCGTCGGGGCTAGATTCGATGCTAGATGCCAGTGCTGGGTAGAATGATAGATCACGGGCATCGATGTCCTGAAGCCCTGCTCCAGAGTAAGCGATGGCCCCGTAAATGTAAAGCGCATAGAATGAGTTAGAGTTGGCTGTGGCCGCAGGGTTCAGGGTGTTGCCCGGGAACACGTTACTTGCCTCAGCGAATGTGAGTTCAGTGCCCCCTGCCCAGTGCTGGACATCTGGGAAAGTGACTACACTGTAAACATCCTTTCTACCCCATGCGGTCCACTTCTGGTCTCTTGGGACAGTGTCGATAACCTCATAGACGTAGTTGTAGGGCTTGTCGCGGAAGAGTATCTCTTGGAACTTGTGGGTCAACTCCACCTGTTTGTTTACATCCGTTGACGAGTAGAGTTCGTCAAAGAGCGCATTCAGTTCTGGATTGTCGTACAAAGCCCAGTTATTGCCTGACGGAGCCAAATACGCTGGCCTTCCATCGAAGTTGCTCCGGAAATCTGGGACAGGGCTTGTGTAGCCCCAGCCAATGAAGCCCATGTCGACTCCACCTTGGTCGAAGGTGGCGCCCTGTTCTGAGTTGACGTAGAACTCTCTATTGACGAGTTGATCGAAGTTCACGTAGAACAGCTTGGCGTCAACGCCAAGGGCGATTAGGTTGCTTGTGATGATGCTAGCATACTGGCGCCTTACAACATTGCCACCTGTTGGGGCAATGACCGTGACTGAGAAGAGTGTTGCGCCCTGCGCATGCGCAGGGACAAGA
Source organism: uncultured Candidatus Bathyarchaeia archaeon (assembly GCA_964649235.1). GTDB lineage: Archaea > Thermoproteota > Bathyarchaeia > 40CM-2-53-6 > 40CM-2-53-6 > FEN-987. The sequence goes on along the minus strand of CAZYOZ010000027.1, from coordinate 8,094 downwards.
ATCAGCGGTACGACGCTCGAAGAGGTGATGTAGATCAGAAGCGCAAGCGAAATTCCTTGAACCACGTATTTGAGTGGTTTGTTAGACATTTTCATTTCACGCACTCGGAAAAGCGAGAAAGTTGATATTTATGCCTTATCACAAAACTGCTACATGAGAACGGTCTTAGTCGTTGACGATTGTTGGACTCAACGCCATTGCCGGAAATAGTAGGCCCCAAGGCAAACGTTAATTGCCTCGTAGGAGGGCAGAATCCCCCGCACGCGAGGGAATCCATTGGGCAGCATCTTGCGCTACATCGTTAGACGCTTGCTATTCATGATCCCCGTTTTTCTCGGCGTTGCAATTTTGACCTATGCTGTGGGCAACGCTGCGGGCGATCCGATTACACTGATAAGAGTGGGGCTTAGGAACCCAACCCCTCAAGTGCTTGAGGCGCTTAGACGATATTATCATCTTGACAGGCCGGTCTACGAGAGATTTCTGCTCTGGCTCTGGGATCTTCTCCACGGAAACCTAGGAGTCTCAATCTCAGGGAGACCTGTAGCACAGCAAATCGGTGCGTGGGCTTTGACAACATTGGAATTGCAGATCATCTCGATTGTTCTGGCGGTTGTCATAGGAATACCAGTTGGCGTGTATTCCGCAAAGCATCAATACACGAGGAGGGACTATGCGATTACTACTGCTGCAGTCTTTGGGTATTCCATGCCAGTTTTCTGGCTCGGAATCATGTTGATCATTGTTTTTTCATTCGAGTTTGGATTGTTGCCGAGTAGCGGTTCAAAGGGGATAAGTTTCCTATGGTGGGGAGACCCTTTTTTGGACCATCTGGCCCACCTGGTTCTGCCAGTCACGGTTCTGACATATGTGTCCCTTGCGACTATTGTGAGGCTTGTTAGGGCGAACATGCTCGAAGTTCTCCGCCAGGATTACATCCTTGCAGCTCGCGCTAGTGGACTGAGCGAAAGAACTGTCACCTATCGTTATGCACTAAGGAACGCCATCAGCCCGGTCGTGACAGTGGTTGGATTGGGCTTCGGCGCCTCGTTAAGTGGGGCCCCTGCCACAGAAACAACCTTCACTTGGCCTGGACTCGGATACGCTTTCGCTCAAGCCGCACTTGTTCTGGACATACCTCTTGTTCAGGGCATTACTGTGGTCATAACGATAATGGTCCTCATTGCGAATTTGATTATGGACCTGAGTTACGCGGTTCTTGACCCACGAATACGAATCGACTAGGTGACCTGCCACGGGAGAAAAATCATCAAGGAAACGTTCAGCGTCCCAATGGGCTGTGGCCTGGCGCCGTTTCAAGAGAAACAAATCGGGACTCATTGGATCCGCGATTGTGGTATTCTTTGCAATGGTCGCGCTCCTTAGCCCTTACCTAGCGCCTTACCCCGCGCGGAGTTACCAGGCTCTCTATGAAGGCGCCGCCGGCGAGGCGCCATCGTGGCAACACCCATTCGGAGTGGAAGAGTCGGGCATAGATGTCTTCAGTGAAGTCATACATGGGACGCGTAACGACCTTTACGTTGGACTGGCCGCCAGCCTGCTTACAACAATTCTGGGAATAGCGATTGGAGCAGTTGCGGGCTATTTCAAAGGGCTCGTATCCGACGTTGTTCTCGGAATCACACAGATCTTCTTCGTCATACCCGTGCTGCTGCTGATCCTACTCTTCGCAAGAGTGTTCTCCATACTTGTATTCAAGGGGCTAGGTCTGACCCTCATTGTCCTGATTCTTGCCTTCTTTGGCTGGTCCGGTGTCGCCTTCATTGTCAGAGGCGAAACGCTGAGAGTGAAGGAAATGGAATTTGTCCAGGCCGCACGCTCTTTGGGGGCTGGAGCGAGGCGCCTTTTGTTCCGCCACATCGTGCCGAACATTCTGTCCCCGGTCATCGTCGTTACAACACTCAACATTGCCGGATTCATCTTGACGGAAGTAGTGGTGAGCTTCCTAGGGTTTGGCGACGCTAACACATCCACATGGGGGCTGCTCCTCAACGAAGGTTTCTCGTTCGTTAGGACTGAATGGTGGGTGTCATTCTTCCCAGGGTTGGCCGTCGTTTTCTGTGTGCTTGGTTTTAACCTGATGGGCGATGGATTGTCCGACGCGCTCAACCCCAGGCTCCGAGAGTAGAGCATTATGGCGCGCAGACTTCTCGAGATTTCCGACCTCAGAACCTACTTCTTCACGGAAGCAGGCGTCGTCAAAGCGTTGGATGGGATGGCAGTGGAAGTCAACGAAGGCGAAACCATTGGTCTTGTGGGGGAGTCCGGGTCAGGAAAATCTGTAACGGCACAATCGACCCTACGAATAGTCCCCAGACCTGGCCGGATAGTCAGCGGATCCGTCAAGTTCGATGGCGAGGACCTTCTGGCCAAGTCGGAAGATGAAATGCGAAAGCTTAGGGGGCCCAAAATGGCCATCGTCTTCCAAGACCCGACGACTTCTCTCAACCCCGTATACACTGTAGAGAAACAACTCACCGACATCATCATGCTGCATCGCGATCTGACAAAGGAGGAAGCAAGGAAAAGCGCGCTCCACATCTTGGAACGCGTGGGAATCCAGGAACCAGAGAAACGGCTTAAGGCATATCCTCATGAATTGAGCGGTGGAATGAAGCAGAGAGTTGCAATCGCTAGAGCTCTCTCCTGCGAACCTAGACTCCTATTCGCAGATGAGCCGACCACGAACTTGGATGTGACGATACAGGCTCAGGTCTTGGAGCTACTCAAGCAACTGCAGAAAGAGTTCGGGATGTCCATGGTGATGATCACACACGACATGGGGATCATCGCTGACATGGCCGAAAGGGTAACAGTCCTCTATGCAGGAAAAGTCATGGAAGTTGCCGACACGGTTACCCTCTTCACATTCCCCAAGCATCCCTACACGGAGGCGCTCCTGAAAGCGGTTCCGAGCGTCGCCCAGACACGCGCACTTGAGGTAATACCCGGGAATATACCAAACCTGATTGAACCACCATCCGGATGTGTTTTCCATCCTCGATGCAAGTACGCTAAGGACATATGCATGAAGGAAGTGCCGCCCCTAGAAAAGGTCGGCGAAGGCCATCACGTGGCATGCCATAGATGGAGGGAACTGACGCTTGAAGGGAAGTCAAGCTGAAGAAACCATGACCCCTGACTCAGGACAGCCGCTGCTCGAGGTCAAATCCCTCGTAAAACATTTCGACGTGTTAGAGCGCGGGATCGTTCGCCGGAAAAAGGTCGGCGTCGTACACGCAGTGGACAGTGTGAACTTCGAAATATGCGAAGGTGAGACGTTGGGCCTAGTGGGCGAAAGCGGGTGCGGCAAGACCACTGCTGGTAAGGTAATCTTGTTCCTGGAGGAACCGACCTCTGGGTCTGTCAATTTCGGAGGAATGGATGTCTTTGAGACTTTCAAGAACGGGAGTCGCGAAGATACTAGGAAGCTTCGACGCAGCATGCAGATGGTTTTCCAGAACCCCTACAATTCCCTCGACCCGAGGATGACGGTTTACGATATAATCAGCGAAGCATTCGTCATTCACAGGAACATACCGAAAGAGAAATGGAAAGACAGAGTATACGAGCTGCTCAGAATGGTGAACCTGGAGGAATACCACGCAGAACGGTACCCTCATGAGTTCAGCGGCGGCCAGAGGCAGAGAATCGCCATAGCCAGAGCGTTGGCGGTTGACCCGAGATTTGTCATACTTGACGAGCCTGTTTCTTCCTTAGACGTTTCCATTCGGGCGCAAATTCTCAACCTATTGGTTGAGCTTCAGAAGACACAGAACTTGTCCTATCTGTACATATCGCACGACCTGAGCTCGGTTCGCCAGATTAGCCAGCGTGTAGCAGTCATGTACCTGGGCGAGATCGTAGAATTAGCGGAATCCAGCAGCTTGTTCGACAAGCCGCTTCATCCATACACTCAGGCCCTGATCTCAGCCGTTCCTGTCCCGGATGTTAAACACAAGACCGAGAGAATAATTCTGCCAGGCGAAGTGCCTAGCCCAATTAATCCACCTCAGGCGTGCAGGTTCCATCCTCGCTGCCCGTACGCAACTGACATTTGCAGGCAGGTTGCACCGAAGCTGGAAGACAAGCTGGTCAAAGGACACTACGTCGCATGCCACCATGCCGACAAATTTGTTTGAAGCCGAAGCATGAGTGGTCTTCTCATTGCGCCCTAGGGTCGGCCAGATTCTAGGGTTCATGCTTGTCGTGCTTGGCGTTACGCTTCTGGTAATCGGAACATTGCTCCCCTACTACAAGACACCCCAACGCCTGCAGGGAACTGGGCCGAAGGTCGAATTTACTGCAACTCGGCCTTATTGGATTACATCTTACATCGTGCCGCCAATCGATAAAGGCCAACCCATCAACCTCAGCGTGCTCAGCGACCGCCCCGGGTCGACGACAGTCCTCTTAGCGCCATATGACCCACAGAGCCAGGCAATAACGGGACCAGTGCTCGTTAACGTAGTGTTCGCACAAGACCAAAAAGGGATGGTTGTCTTCACCAACGCCTCGAAAACTGCCCCCTACATGCTGGTCATCACAAGCTACAACAGCTCCTTCACTTTCCACCTGACATCAGTCTGGTCACCATTCTACGAGTATAGGTATGCCACAACGTTTGGCATAGCTGCAGTGCCATTTGGCCTAGTCATGCTCTATTACGATGGAATAATGGAAAAAAGAGAAAAACAAATCGAGGAGGCACTGAAAAACCTCAAATCTACAGGCCGATGACCCGAAACTGACCCGCTCGGCTAGCCGTGCCCGCTCCAAAAGTTGGATAAAATGAGGCACCTCCTGGCCGCAAGTTTGATTCCCGTTGAATCAGCATGGCTGTCGAACTTGGCAGGAGCGGCTCTTATGACGACTGCGCCCACTTTGGAGGTAACCTCACCCATCATAAGGTGGGCGGCGGCAGCAACATCATCAGCAACATTTGTCTCAGTGACCAAGATCTTTCGGCCGTAGAGGTCGCGTTTTCCTCGATGGTCCTCGACTGGAAAGAAGCCAGAAATACCTAAAGCCAGACCGGTTGTCCCCAATCGCAATGGTGTTACTCTACTATCGACTAAGATCACTCCTACCCGAACTGAGTACTCAGCTGCGAGCGCTCCACGCAGGCTGCGTGCTGTCCTATCTGGATCCGATGGCCAGAGTGTTGCCGTTCCAGGGGGCGAATTCTTCAGGTCCACACCCGCGTTCGCGGTTAGCATGCCTCCTTTCACTGTGAGGAGAAAACCTCGAACGCCTCCGAGAACTTCATCAGCCTCATCCAGTACGAGTTGCGCTAATAACGGATTCATTTTCCATTTTCTGGCGATTCTGCGCGCTCGTCTAGTAACGGACAAGTCTTGAAGTTTTACGATGCGCCGCTCGCAGACCGAGACTATTTTGCTAGCAACCGCTAATATGTCCCCATTTCTCAGTTTGATCTTACTCCACCTTACAGTTCGGATCACTTCGTCGTTGAGACTCTGCCCTGGTTTCACGAGCCTAAACCTTAGAGGAATTAGACGGACCTGACCGGTTCGAAGTTTGGGAAGCAAAGTCAACCAAGAAAATGTGAGCTGAGGACATTAGAAATGCTGCTAAGTCAAACCATTCGGGCTACTAAGTCGGCGATGTGCTCGCCTCTGTAGCCGAGTTCTCCTCGACTGTTAAAGGCCCTTTTGATATTGTGGGCGAAGCCCCCGGACGGCGGGCGAAGTCTAAAGACGGATTTTAGCCCGTTTGCCCATAGGGACTTAAGGTTGATTTTTCCTCGAGTAAGTGCAACCGCCAAGTCAACGATAGATCTCTCGCCGAACTTCTGATTGACGAAATCATCTGTGAGACGCATTCCCCCTTGAGTTCTCGCGCGTTCCTTGAGCAAAGCTGCAAGGGTATCGCTCTTGACCTCACCCCAAGTGATATAGTCCTTCACTACCCTGAGCATTCCCAACGTGTCCGGTTTACTTTCAAGCACTACAGCGCTGAATCTTCGCTTAAGCCTCAGGCTCGTCAACGTTGTTTCGATCCTGGCCGGGACGGCGACGGAGCCGCTCAAACGAATGGCCAGAATGAATGTTTTCTCAGGAGGAGCCTCAGCCACCTTCTTTTCCTCAATGACTACTTCCTCCTTGCGCGGTTTCTTGGGAGCCGCGGGAGCACGCTTTCTGACGACTCTCCGTTTCTCTTTCGGCGGAGCCTTTGCTTTCGGCTTGCGCTTCTGCTTTGTGCTCACTGGAAATCCTCTTCGGATTATCCGGCTTTTATCTTGGCCTCGACCTCGGCGAAATGCTCAGGAAGAGTTTCCGGTTTTAGTTTCTGCTTAAGGTAGGCCGAAAATGTCCTCCTGTATCTTTCCGGATCGGCTGCGAGCGTCTTTGAGTAACTCGCCACGTGCTTGCCTTGAATTCGTTCTGGGGCAGGCAGAGCACTCTTGTCATGAGGAACTTGCAGCCCTGCATCTAGGGCTCCCTTGGCAGTTGCGAATATGCGCGAGCCTAATCGTTTTGCGTGGGTGCCGATGTCTAGTATGACTTCGGTTATGCCGGCAGCCTTCGCTCTCTTGCCTGCAAGCAAACCCGTAAGGTATGCTGAGGACATGTTTCCGCAGGGTGCCTTCCAGCCGAATTCCCTGAGCTCGGAGGAGTGAGCGGCAGTTACAACATGGTCGCCGTCAGGCCTCGCCTCAATGACTTGCACCACAATATGCTTGAGGGAGGGGCGAACAACCAGTCTCGGAGCACGTGATGTGATAAGCTTCTTTCTCGTATCATAGTCCGTCCTTCCTTCGCGCCTGCGCCTGAAGGGAAGGTTGTATTGCGGTCCCCTAGCCAATCATCTTGCCCTCAGGACATTGCTCTCAGTAGACGTAGGCCAGAAGCCTGCCTCCGGTTTTGGCGTCCCTTGCTTCTGTATGGGCCAGTACTCCTTTGGGTGTGCTCAGGATCAGGACGCCTACCTCACGGGATGGAAGGTATCTCTTTGCCCATCTTTCAACGTGATCAACCTTCACGGCATACCGGGGCCTGATGACGCCACATCTGTTGACGCGGCCTAGCAACTGAATTCGGTACTTCCCGGCCCTGCCGTCGTCGATGAACTCGAATTCACCTACATAGCCGTTCTTTTGCATGACCCGTAACACCTGCCCCATCAGCTTCGAGGCGGGCCCGACGATACATTCGCGTTTGTGTCTTCGTTCGTTGTTGTTGATCGTACTCAAGGCGTTGGGCAAGGGGTCGACCAGTGTCATCTGTACTTGACCCTACTGTGTTCTTGTCGCGCGTTTGGCGCGCCCCGTCTGCCTGGCTGCAATCATTCCGACTTTCCTTCCGGGCGGAGCGTTGCGTGAGACTGTGGTTGCCTTACCCGCATGTTTGTGACGCCCTCCTCCGTGAGGGTGAGATGCAGCAATCATTGCCTGACCCTTGGTTACGGGCCAGACACGCCCTCGTGCCCTCATGAGCTTCTTCGCGGTGCCAGCTTTCAGAAATGGCCTTTCGACCCTGCCTGCGCCCGCGACAACTCCAACCATGGCCCTGCATCGGTCGTTCATGTACACTGATTTCCCCGACGGTAGTCGGAGCTCGGTCCCTTGAGGTGTGTGAGAGACAACCATGCAATATGAGCCAGATGCTTTGGCAATCCGCCCTCCGTCTCCCGGCCGCAGCTCCACATCGCATACAAGGGTTCCTTCAGGCATGCTTCCCAGAGGAAGCACGTTTCCGACGCTTGGCGGGGCGTCGGCTCCAACTGTGATTTCCTGATTAAGTGAAACACCCTCAGGGGCAGTGACACAGCAGGCGGTTCCATTCGCAAATTCCACGAAGGCCAATGGAGTCCCTCTTCCAGGATCGTGTAGAATCTCTCTTACAACGCCCCTCAAAGAGAGTGAGCTGTCGGCTGCTAGCGGAAGCCTGACGGGAGCAATTCGCCTGAAGGTGCGGGCTCTGAATACTGAGCCGCCTCTGCCCCGTCGCTGCACACGAATCTGTTTACCCAAAACGATCAACCTTTCGAATAGGTGATTTCCCGAAGTTTGAATTCAAGTTCGGCGAGCCGATAAGACCTACTTAAGAT
>CAZYOZ010000026.1:0-25844 GCA_964649235.1 uncultured Candidatus Bathyarchaeia archaeon | reverse complement strand
CTCTTCAGCCGTGTGCATGTAAGGGTTGAGGACCGCGAGGGTTGTGACACCTCTCCCCCGGAGTCGTTCCAAGAGTTCGTTAAGCCATTTCCTTGTTTGAAGCGCTTTATGCCTCAATAGTACATCTGAGAGGATATCTAAGGCGAGGCGTTTCGGCTTGATTGCACCTAAGGCTTCATTGATTTGAAGGTTCAAGTCGGTGAGGTTTTCGATCCCTTTACCAGACAGGATACCTTTTGCGGGCGACACAGGTTTGTCGCTACAAATCAGACGAACTATCCCGTCAGCCGCATCTGGCACGATCGCTTGCGCAGACGAGAGGTTACGGCATATCAGTAAGCTAGGCTGTTCGGTCTTCAAGAAGTTGCGTAGCAGAATTGGCGCCTCGTCACCTGCCGGAGCGTTGAAGACAACCATAGAACCGGTAACGAAACCTCCACTGAGAGCCTCATCCAATCTACCATAACCAGTTGAAACCTTCGGCCGCACAGAGGTGAGCGAGGCTCCTTCGGAGGTCACGTTAATTCGCGTACACTCTCCGCCTATCAGATATATTATCTCTCAGAATGGATTGCAGTGGGTGGAGAATGCGAATGGAATGAAGCTTTTCTCCAGAGATAGCCGAATCCGTTGATACAGAGGCATTCCAAGTCCGGCAAAGAGACTTTGATTGGCGGGTCATTGACTGAACTGCAGGCTCACCTCAAGCCGTGTTTATTCTCGCCTGAGGAGCGGTGTGTAAGGGGTTGGCGCCGGGGGGGGGATTTTCACCACCGGAGGTGTGCTCAGGACACCCCTCGGCTGGATTTGAACCCCCGTGGTCTTCTGTGCTTGACTTGATGAACCCCAGAAGTTTGTTGTTGGCTGAGTTTTTCATGTCGGACAATTGCACTCGCGAATAGGTAATGCGTGTCTTGCACTAAACCCTTGGGTCGACACACGATAGTGTGAATAGGCAGCATGCGTATGCGTGCAAAACTGGAAGCACGCATGAGACAACGTGGTAAGCCATATTATGAGGAGGTTTTGCATAATCATTCATGGTCTCGTATACTGAGCGTCACACGTACCGTGTAACTAAGACCGTTAAAGCGCCGCTCAAGTTTGTCTATGATTGGTGTACCGATTATAGAGACGATGACAATCAGATAACCGGGTCAAAGACGCGGTTTAAGATCCTACAGAAAACAAGCCGTCGAGTAATCTACCTTAGAACGGTTGAACGCAACGGAAAAACTATGATTGGCGTGAAAATGGTCAGGTTGTACCCGCCAAAAGGTTGGTATCTAGATCAAGTAGGAGAGGATGAAGATGCGATTGGTCTCTACAAATTGACACGGATCGGACCGGGAAAAACGAGGCTCGACATGACATTTACAGAAAAGTACAAGATTAGAGATGCGCCCAGCAAACAGAATGACAAAGACGAGACCGACCAGATGTGGGACAAATACGTGGCGGCTCTGGAGAAGGACTACGCTAGTCGTCATCCGCATTAGTCTACAGGCGCTCATGTGGCAGAGATTCGACATAATCGGTAAGTGACGTGTGTAATATGCGTCTTGCCTTAGTCGAGGACATGTTAAGGGAACCCTTGCAGACTGGCTCTAATCTTCTAGTGGTGTACGACGCCGCGTCCCAATGGTACCGGGCGTCCCTTACTATTGCGAGAGAATGGTTGAGAGCCGGCGGCGAGGTCGGCTATAACTTAGCAGCACAGCACCCAGATAAACTACGATCTCAACTGGGGAGGCTAGGGCTCAATGTAGAAGGTCTCGAAACTGGTGGAAAACTCGAAATCTGGGACTGGTATTCCGCAACTATAGGGCAAAAATCGAGAGAACCAAGGTTAGGCGCTAGTAGCCTGAAAGCAGCAGACCTGAGCATAGCCATTGCGCAAGACGAATTGAAGCCTGCATTGGCAGGAGAAACTTACCCTGAATATTTGAGAATCTGGGACAATTGTTCCATAATGGCCAGATTCAACGACGACAGAGCTTGGGTTGAGTTTATGCTCACCAGAATATTTCCGTCAGCACCTCATTCAAAGTCAACTTTGATAGTCGGCGTAATTCGGCGGATCCACCCCGATTGGGTCTATGGACAATTGGAGGATTCTGCAGATGGCGTAATTGACATCAAGGTTGAAGAGATTGGTGACGAGACCAGAGACATCATCAGAATTAGAAGTATGCGAAACGTCACCTTTGACCGAAAATGGCATCAATTGAAGATTGGTGAGAACTTGGAAGTTAAACTCGAAAAGTAATCAGCACACGCCGCTTTTGAAGGAAAGCTTCCAATGCCTGCAAATTACTCATGACTTGCTGGAGTTCAGACCTTGAAGCAAGCAAGGACTCCCGTATCGGAATTGAACAATATCCAAATCAATCGGCAAGTTCCTACGTCGAAACGCGGCTCCAAAAGGAGACACAAGTTTAACGACTACTTTAGAGGATTCGAAGCGGTCCCTGCGGTTCGTAAGATCTTTGGTCAAGGAACAGAGGAGGTCTTAGCGGGCCTGCGAGTGGAGTTTCTCAATGTTCGGTCTGACTACATCTGGGTCAGCGACGCAGACGGACACTTGATTGCTAATGTAAACTACCTGAAGAAGGCAGAGACGCGTGATATCTACTTGGATCTGATTCACGAACTAGTCCACGTGAAACAGTTCAGAGATGGCAGAGATATTTCGTTGGATTTGGGTAAGAGGTTTGAATATGTTGAGAGGCCTACTGAGCTCGAAGCGTACAAGCTTACGATAAAGGAAGCGCGCAGGCTCGGAATGAGTGACGAACAGATAATTGACTACCTGAAGGTGACATGGCTGGATAAAGAGGAAGTTAGGCGCCTTGCCAGGCATCTGGGTGTAAAGGTATCCCTCAGACATGATTCCGGGCGCCGAACGCGGATTTCATAGACGCAGTCCCAACAGAACAGTGAGAAGAGGGATCTAGGTTTGTGAGGCGCCGGGGGTGGGATTTGAACCCACGAGACTCAAAGAGTCATCGGCTAACAGCATCCGCATGCGCGGGTTTAGCAAGCCGACGCCATACCAGGTTGCCCGACCGGGATGAGTGGTCTCTTGGCTACCCCGGCAACCCAGCAAAGGGATAGGGTTCCTCCTAAAATAGCGTGTCGGGATACTCCATTCTTCCCGCCTAAGGACAGTAGCTCAGGGAAGATCAGTTCAGCAAGAAAGCTACGAATGATCGCGCACGCAAATGCGATTGATTTGAATACTAGCTGAATGATGTCAGAAAAGACTTCTGATGCGCCACGGCGAACAGGCTAACGCTGCGCGGCTCGGTTTAGTGGTGGTCACGGCGTTTCTGCTCTTCTCCGTCCAACTCACTTCCGCCCACGCAAGCCCGCCAACCGCCCGCGTGGTTACAGTTGACTACCCCGAGCGTGTCTTTCCGGGCATGCGGTTCAACGCGACGATCGTGGTTGAATATTCGGACAGATTTCTGGCCGATGTTGGCATATGGGACGCCCGGGCTGGAACCATTGTTCAAAGCTTAACCCTAATCAGCAGCTTCACGGGCCCTGGCCAAGCCAAATTCAGCCTTCAGCTTACCGCCCCCAAGAACGAGACGGATTGGCATCTAATCGCCATGACGAGAGTCTGGTGGCAAGATGCTTGGTACGAGGATCCCGATGGGGGAATGAAGTTGTTCACCGTCAAGGTTTCAGACAACATTGTTCTAACCGTGAATTCCACCGGAGCAGACTCAACGGTTCGATTCGACGGCTCAACCTACATCGTAAATGAAGGAAGCCCGGTTGCCATTGTGCTGAAGCCTGGCCCGCATACTCTAAACGTAACGCCCATAATCCAAGCCCGGACTGGGGAAAGATTCGTCTTTGTTGGTTGGAGCGATGGCGTACGGTCCAGTTCGCGTCAGATCGTGCTAGTTAGCGATGCGCAAATCCTTGCTACCTACAGAACCGAGTATTATCTTACTGTCCAATCGGATGCTGCAGCAGTGTCCGGCCAAGGTTGGTACGTTCAAGGATTCGAGGCACCAGTCGCCGCGGTTCCTGATTACAGCACCACATCTTGGTTCGGCCTGCTAGTGCACAGGTATCAATTCAGCCAGTGGTCAGGGGACAGCAGTTCGGGAAGTCCCGTCGCCAGGATTCTGATGGACGGACCTAAAGTTGTGAAGGCGCAGTGGAAGTTGGCACAGACAACCCCAGGCCGGGATTTGCTGCCATACGGTTTCCTCGCGGCTTCCCTTCCGCTTGCGATCAGGATCCTCTACGTTTACTCGAAACGGAGGTCCAGTCCGCTTTCTTCTATGCACACACCAATTCGACGCTGGGGGAGAATTTCCTTCCTCATGATGATTGTGCTCTTCGCCTCGTTTCCGGTAGCACCAGCAGAAGCACAGCTTCCCGCTCAACCAGGCGCTTCGATCATGAAAATCGGAGACGCGGACTGGTACTACTGGTCCCAGCCTGCCAGCGACACGTGTTTGCTCTGGCTGGGAGGAGGTATCTCGCAGCAGACCGTCATAGGTTACAATTACTATTGGATTAACCCGTTCGACTACGAATCCTTCGGAACGATACGCTTCGTCCAAGACCTTGCCAAGTACTATTGCGTTATCGCGCTCCAGAGGGGTTCATACGAATCTTACAACCCCGCGGCCAATCGCACAATCCACCAAGAACTCTACCAAATCCAGTCAACCATAATCATGCAAGTTCACCAATGGATCAAGCAGCAGGGCTACCAGCACACTTTCTTGGTCGGTTATTCTGTCGGTGGCCAAGCAGCGGCAATGGAAGTGACGTTGCGAGCCCCAAATAGCTGGCTAAGCCCTGACGGTGTAATCCTAATCACAGTTCCGCTTGAACGCAGTCTGATCGACCATGCCCACAGTGTCAGAGCTAGCGTTCTGTTCCTTTATGGCGGAAATCTGCCGGATTTTGTGGCAACGGGAAGAGAATACTATGACAACATCCCGGCCGAGGGATGGTATGGTTCCTACTACTATCACAAGGAGTTCCATGTGCTGGAAGAGGCGGGACACGAGGTCTGGACGATTCGGGAAAATGGAACTTACAACCCACAAGCACTCAACCTGGTAGTTAATTTCATCGAGAAATCGAAGGCCCTACAACTCACACCCGAAACCGACTCCATCGAGAAAACAGCATCAGGATCCAAGATCATCGGAGGAAATGAAAGGTTGAATCTCACATCCGTACTAGCCCCTGACAGAGTGGCCCCTGGAGAGGTCTTTTCTCTGTTGGCCACAGTGAGTTACGATCTTCTGTCAAACCAGACGGTGCGGTTGGTCGCTTACGACATCAACACGCATCAAGTTTCGAGCAGCACGGAACTCTTTCTGGATGGGGCAGGACAAAAGGTTGTTCGTCTGTTAGCTCCAGCCAACTACAATGTGTCGGGTTCATCCGCTGCTTACCAAGGCAACGTTTCTCTGGCAGTGATTCTTCTTCAAAAGGATGGAGACCAGTGGTTGCCTGTTGCAGGACCTTACTTCATCAAAACAATGGTTGCGAATTCTGTGACGTTGAAGGTGGAAACGTCTTTTCCAAACATCCCATTCGAACTCGACCTCGCGCAATACACAAGTCAGGCTTCCGGAAGAACTCAATTCGAAATCAAAGGAGGCGTGCACGTAATTCAAGTCCAGCCTGTAATCTATTTGAATGGCACGACAAGGCTTGTGTTCTCAAGCTGGGATGATTCTACCACCAACACTGCTAGGCAACTTACACTCAGCAACGACACCACCATCTGGGCGATCTATCGAAGGCAATACCTCGTGAATGCAAGCTCACCTTATGGGAAGGTTACGGGACCAGGCTGGTATGACGAGAACTCCACAGCCACCATATTCGCCCAGCCGCCAATCTTAGACCAACCGTCAGAGGTTTTTGTTCACTGGGAAGATGACGCGTCCTACGCGCAGCCTAGAATAGTTCTGCTCGCAGACTCTCCGAAAGCATTCACAGCGGTCTGGAAGAGCTGGGACGACTCGAGTCGTTCCCAGCAACCTAGCCCAAGGGCGTTCGCATTCTCACTCATACTGTTTCTCGCACTCCTAGCATGGAACCTGCAACTCGGAGGAAAGCGTATGCGTTTAGAATCGGACCGTACAGAAGAATGAGGCTAGCGATTCCATATGACGAAGATGGTTCCTGATTCCAGTGACATCAGAACGCATTTCATCTTCAAAGGCAGAGCCATGCGTAGGCACCCCGAGCTGCCGCCCCACATAGCGCGCCAAAGGGACAAGGCGCGACGTGACGCTATGCGAACACTGAAGAAAGCCCTCGCGAGAACTCGTCCCAGCCGGGCACTAGATGTGGGAACCGGTTTCGGTACTAGCGTCGAGCTACTCGCACGCCGATTTCATGATTCCACAAAGATCTGGTCAGTAGACTCCTCCTCCGAAGTGCTCAGACAAGTCCGGCGTGAACTAAAGCAGAAGCGGCTCTCAAAAGGTATCATCCTAAAGAGAGCCAGAGCAGAAGCCTTGCCATTTGCATCTGGACGTTTCGATGTCGTTGTCTCATTGCTTTCGCTTCACCACTTCTCTCAGCCCGCGAAGGCTCTCGCTGAGATGGTAAGAGTTCTCTCGCCCAAAGGAATATTGTTGGTGGTTGACTGGAGGCCAGTAAAGTCCCGTGTGATTCCGCACTCGGCCCGACATGTTCCGCCGCCAGAGTTCGTCACGCGCACATTGAACCGATTGAAGTGCGCCACGACACTGCGCAGGGGGCACCACTGGTACTTTGTCGAGGGAAACAAACAAGTCGCCCATTGAGTTCCGGGGAAAGTCATAAAGCCATGGAGTTGACGTGAGTGGCGGATTCCCATGTCTGAACCCAGAAGAGTCCCATCGAACGGAACGGTCGAAGTGGGCGGAGTGAGCGTCACGAATCGAACAGCGAACTCGATTCTCGTGAAAGCTCGACCTGATGGCTCCATAGAGATCGTTGACTGCTGCCTTGAAGAGCAAGGCAAGTAACCCCTATCGTGTGAACGTGAAGGCGAAATTCAGTGGCAGGGGTCGGGAAAGCCCTCGCGTTCGCAATTGTTGAGCAAGCCCGCAGAATCGGTTACTAGTGTCTGAGGCTAGATACTGTTCCCTCGATGGAACAAGCCATAGCACTGTATCGCCCGCTGGTTTTCAATGATGTTGCCCCATATCGTTGCAGCACGGTAGACGGCGCAGTCTTCATGGAGCTCTCTGTGAGGAAATGGCTACACTAACAGGACAGCAATAATCCCGCTCAGAAAGACCCCGTCGAATGTTCCAGCGCCGCCGATGCTGAGCACGGGAGCACCGAGTTTTTCTATGCCTCCCAAGTTTGTCAAATCTGCCCCTATCAGAGTACCCAGAGTCCCAGACACGTATGCAACTATGTTAGGCGCGCTGGGTGACAACAGGTAGGCACTCACTGCTGCGGCGAGGGGTGGCAGGAGCGCAGGCGTTGCTATCCCAAGACCCGGGACTTTGCGGGCCATTAGATGAACAAGAATCGCTGTGAGCAAGACTCCAAGGGACGCTGAGAGCAGTAGATACTGATGAGAGAAGAGGAGGTAAAGCGAAACAACAGCTGGAATAAGTGCTCCTCCGACATTTACCGCTAGGAGTGTTGAAACTTCCTCAACCGAGACGCGTGGGATTCGATAGGTCACCCAGAAAGATCTGACTTCCTGGACTCTAACGACTCTATCCAATCCTCGAATTCGCCAGAGCGGCAGATTGATCGAACTACCAACAAACGTTCCTGCAAGGATCAGGATCACTTGAATACGGGTGAAACCCATCGCCTGAAATGCGGTTTCCGTGGCTCCGATTAGAATGAAGACTACGATCACTGTCAGAATAAGGCCCAGAATGGCGAAGAAGACATTCCCGTGGGGACGATAGACCGGTATCCTTGAACCCAATTGTTGTCAGCTGTGCAGAGTCAGCAAAACAAAGCAGTTTCACTTTTCTTTATATGGGCAACGGGAGGAAGCCTTGCCAAGTCTGCTGGAGGCGCTCGTACGGACCGAGTCGGTTTCGGCGTTTGGTCAAACATGCCAATCGGCGACGCGATGGCGTGCGTGAAGGAAGCAGAGAAGCAGGGGTTTGAGTCGACTTGGGTTGTTGAGAGTAGCCTCACACCAGGAAAAGACGCTGTCTCATACCTGGGCGCCTTGGCCGTTTCAACAAAACACATCCGCCTAGCCACGGGAGCAATAAACATCTTCTCAAGGTCAGCCACACTGATAGCATCAACAATGGCGACCTTGGACGAAATGTCCAAGGGAAGAATGATTCTGGGAATTGGAACAGGCCATGACGTAGTAACGGGGTACCATTCAATAAGGTTCCAAGACCCGCTGAACAGAATACTTGAGTATGTGGAAGTATTCAGGCAGTTGGTTCGCGGCGGAACGGTCAACTACAGGGGAAAGTACCTTCAGATCGAGAACCTGAAACTGAATCTTCAGCCTTACAGGGAAAAAATACCCGTGTACGTCGCCACGGTAGGCAGACGTCTTGCGAGGATTGCAGGCGAAGTTGCTGACGGCGTGTTATTCGTGTTGACCTCACCCTCTCGTGTCGGCGAGCTTACCGAGAGCGTAAGAGAGGGAGCCCGAGACGCAGGGCGAGCCATGGATGATGTTGACGTGGCATGCTATCTCCCAACCTTCGCCATGGAAGACACGGAGACAGCGTTCAGGGCAGCCCGCCAGACTGTGGCGGGTTATGCGCGTTCTAAGTTCTACAGGCGCTTGTACGCGAAGATGGGCTACGGGAAGGAAGCTCAACAGCTTGCGGAGGCATGGGCAAAGGCGGGGATGCAAGAAGCAGTATCCACGGTACCAGAGCGCATGGCCCGAGAACTCGTGCTGGTCGGCACACTCGACGAATGCAAGAGAAGGCTAGCCGAATATCGACGTCTAGGCGTCAAGTTGCCGGTCATTCAGCCATACTACACACTTGGCGACTTGAATTCAAATGTCAGGCGTTGCATCGAGAGGTTTGCCCCTTAATTCCTCGCTGTTGAGTTGTTCTGTCGGAAGGCTTACAAGACTTAACCAGGGCACTTTGAGCCGACTGGGTCTTTGAAGAAGCGCTCTCGAACAGACATCTACGCTGACATACTCGAGGTGCTCAAGCACCGGCCGGAGGGCGCCCTGGTCACAAGGGTCTCCTATGGAGCGGGTCTGCCCCTAGACCGGGTAAAGCCAATGCTCCAAACCTTGGCGAATTATGGTCTGCTGTCTGTTCGAATGTCGGGTGACAGCCGCTTCTACCACATTACCAGAAGAGGCCTGGAGTTCCTTGACGCCTACCGAAAGGTTCAGGGTTTCATGACATACTTGGGAAGCGAGCAATCCTAATCACGACTGGAACTCACATTTTGTGACCACAGTCTGTCATTTCAGATCGTGCCCTGACCTTTAATTGCGGGAAATTGAAGCGAAACCCGTTGAGTTAGAAATGTTCCGTGAAAGAATCTTCGAATGGAGTCGTTTCCTGGAATCCTACATGGGTTCCTGGAAACAGAACGAGCTCCATGCAAGGCCCGAGAATGTCCTGGTGCGTACATGCTTTGACAGGAGCATGTCCCAAGCGGACCAAGAGAGGGCAGAAGCGAACCGTGACGTGAGCAGAGCATATATCAGATTGAGCCAAGTGAACCGCTAACTCAGGGAGAACCAAGACTTTGCCTGACGTGACAGTTGCCCCTCGGTCGAAGACGACCCTAGGCCATGTCGACGGTGATCTTGAGGTAGGCCGGGACGCAGTGATAACTCCGGAGGGCGAAGCAGTCGTAGTGGACGGAAGAGTCGAATGCCAGGGCGGGGTAGTGTTCGATGGCAACCTCAAGGCAAGCGACCTAGACTCTTATGATTGGGATCTTGATGTCCGAGGGGAATTGACCGTGACTGGCGATGTCCGGGTTAACGATGGCAGCCTCCACATTTCCGGCTCCTTGTCCGCGTCTGGTGTCGATGTTGATAGACATCTCGAGGTTGGGCGGGATGTTTCAGTCGAGCGTTTGGATGTTGGTAGCCGAGCTGAGATTCATGGTGTTCTCAAGGCCGACTCAGTAGATGTTGGGGGATCCCTGCAAGTAAGAGGCGCCGCTGAGGTCGATGAGATTGATGTCGGCGGGTCAGTCCAGATTGCTGGCCCCGTTAAGTGCAAGAGCATCGACGTGGGCGGCTCAGTGAAGGTCGCGGGGGGCAAAGTTACTGACATGGTCGATGTTGGCGGCTCCTTCGAATCCACGGCCCCCTTAGAATTCAACGAGATTGATGTTGGCGGTTCCGTTAGGCTCTCAGGAGGCGATGCTGGAAAGAGAATCGATGTTGGAGGTGTTGTCCAAGTCAAGGGTGACCTGCGCTTTGAAGAAATCGACGTGGGAGGCACGATACAGATTGACGGCCACGCTCAAGGCCACGAGGTTGACATAGGCGGCATCTTGAGCGTGAAGGGCGACCTGAAGCTAACTGGCCAACTTGATGTCGGCGGAAAATGCAAGATTGGTGGGAATCTCACAGCTGACCGCATTGATATCGGAGGTTGGCTCGAAGCCATGAAAGTAGAAGCCAAACACCTGGAAGTAGGCGGCTCGATAGTGACCGAGAAAGGCGTCAGAGCTGACTCAATCACAATCGGCGACCGCGGCAGAGTCAGAGGGCCATTAATCGGAGAAAGCATACGAATCGGCGAAAGGTCAGAAGTTGACGAGTTGTACGGCCGGGACATCACCCTAGAGGAACGCAGCAAAGCTGAACTGGTCCACGGCGTGGAGATCAGAATCGAATCAGGATGTAGAATCGCAGGCGAGGTTCTCTACACAGAGTCGCTGGACGCAGACGAAGACGTGTCATTCAGCGAGGCGCCAAAGAAAGTTGAATCGCTTCCTGCGATACCTACTTGACTGAGAGAATTTTTCGCGAATCGCGTCCAACGACTAATTGAAAGGCCAGTGAACCAGAACCGGAGCTGAAGCGTTGAAGCTGAACCTTCCATCGTGGGGAAGGCTCTGGAGCCACAGAGATTTCATGCGACTGTGGGCCAGCGAAACGATTGGGGCCTTTGGCAGGCAGGTTACGGGCTTGGCGTTGCCGACCGTGGCAATCTTGCTGCTAGGCGCCGGGCCATTCGAGATGGGTGTCCTAAACGGCCTAGGAGTGTTAGCGTTCCCTCTGCTGGGACTGTTTGTAGGTGTTTGGGCAGACCGGTGGCGTCGCCGCCCAATCATGGTAGCAGCAAACCTTGGCCGTATGGTCGCATTAGGGTCGATTCCGTTTGCCTATGTCCTGGGGCTGCTGCACTTGTATCAGCTGTACATAGTTTCAGCCATAGTGGGCGTCTTCACAGTTTTCTTTGATGTGGCCTACCAGTCTTATTTGCCGTCGCTTATCGACAGGGCCGACTTGGTTGAGGGGAACTCGAAGCTTGAAACAAGCCAGTCGGCAGCTCAGGTTGCGGGCCCAGCCATTGCTGGGTTCCTGATTCAGCTGGTAGATGCCGCAAAAGCGATTGCGGCGGACGCAGCGGCCTTCTTGGCATCAGCCATATTCATATTCTCAATCAAGAAAGCCGAGCCGAACCCTCAGGCTTCTGCGCAAGACCCGAACTTCTTGGCAGAGCTGAAGGAGGGTGCGGCGATAGTCTTCGGGAACGCCATTCTCAGGAGAATCGCAGGCTGCACAGCAACATCAAACCTCGGAACCGGAATCGTCTTCACCGTATTTCTCATCTACGCCTACGAGCAGCTGCAGCTTACACCCAGTGTCATCGGAGTGATCTTCGGAATTGGAAGCGTAGGAGTCCTGCTCGGTGCAATGGTGGCCGCCAAGGTTGCCAGAGAACTTGGTTTGGGCCGGACGATCGCGATTTCAATCCTAATTAGTAGCGTGGGGTTGCTTATTGTTCCTCTCGCATCATTCTGGCCAGCGGTGATGGTTCTCACCGTGTCACAGATGGTTGCCGGCTTCGGCATCCCCGTCTACAACATAAATCAAATCAGCCTAAGACAAGCGATAACACCGGATCGTTTGCAGGGCCGAATGAACGCCACGATGCGTACTATAGTATGGGGTACGATACCGCTTGGTTCATTTTTGGGGGGAATTCTTGGCTCGCAGGTGGGCGTGGTGCCCACAATTGTTGCTGGGGCTGTGATTTCAAGCCTAAGTGCGGTATGGGTAGTGTTTGGGCCGGTAATGTCTTTGAGAGAAGCACCAACCCCAGTTGAGTGACTAACCCGAAACTGAAGCTGTGGCTAAGCCCATTTGGACGTAGCCTGCTGCTCGCATTGGGGCTTAGGAGCCGTCGCAGTTGGGGGCTAGGGAGCAGACGCGGAAGGCTCATCTACCGGTGCTGCCCCGGGTGCAGTCGGCGGCGGCTGAGCGACTGCAGACTGAGATGTTGGCGGCTTTGGAGGTGCTGGGGGAGCTGGTTTCGCCGCGGGAGCCGCGCTTGGCTTTGGTTGAGTGGGCGGAGGAGGCGGGGCATACTTCAATCCAAGGTACTCGTAGAGGAGCCGGATGCCTTCCTCATTCATTGCCATGAAGATCTGGTTCGGGCCATGCAAGTCACGAGCGAGCTTGGCGATTCCGTCCGGTTCGAATCCCAGCTTGGACGTGAACTTCTGCCAGCCCGTAAGGTCCTTGGTAACCACATGGCTTACCCCGTCCCATAGAACTTCCGACAACCCCCGAGGAAGCTTGGACGGAAGAGAGGCGAACCTTACGATCCTGTAACCATGTTTGCCAACGATCTCCTCTAGTCTCTTCATGTCTATGGTGCGGCTGAATCTTACCCAGAATTGATCTCCTGTAGAGTAAGGTACGTGCTCAACCTTCTCAACTCCTTCAGCAAACCTGACCTCAGCGATCCGCTGTTGAAGGTTGCCTATCACCTTGCTCACGCTTCAAGTCGTTGAGGGTGAGCAGCGTCCGCCTAAAAAATAGAGCGTTATCCGTCGCCAGGTGTCACTGTGCTGCTAAGCGATATCGAATATCCGAGTGAATTCGATGTCTAGATAGTGGTTTCGGCGTTCCGCAGTAGACGCATTTCAAAATGCCCAGCGGCATTTCGTGGTGGAACTCGTGATGGTGCGCACGGTGCTGGTTCAGATGGTTCATTCGAACCACCGAGGCCAGCTGGGCGTTCGGGGTATTTAATGTGGCTTGGAAGGCTTGGAGAAAATTCCACTTTTCTACAAGAGCCCCCTACGCCTTATCCCAGTATGGCCGAGTCGTTATGAACTTCAGTTTTGCTTCGAGCAGGTCCTTATAGAACGATCTCTCATCGTCATGCATCTTGGCCAGGACCCTGCTTGCCGTTTGCGGCCCTACGCCGTAGACACATTGTGCCACGACAGCCTTTCGGCCATAGGATAGCACTAGGTCGGCTGACCGCCTGGCGCGCGAGAGCATGTTGACTTCCCCATCCTCCAGGTGCTTTGAGCCGAGTTTCTTCTCGAGCACTCGGGTGAGGAAGTCCGTGGACCATGATGAGACTGCGAGAAGGCCGGAGCGGCAGTTCGAGCACTTCGGTTTTGCGGGCAGTTTCTTGACCACTACTGCCTGCGCCAATGTTCCACATTCGAAGCAGAGCAAGTCAACAGTCATGTTGCCGAGGCTGTACTGCAACCTCTCTATCGTATCCTTCTCAACAGTTTCGGGTGCTATGAGCTCCGGGATCTCGATGTGCTTGTTGAGAATATGAAAAGCAAGGGGTGTAGGTGTTTCCACTGACCTGAAGGTTGAGATGTGGACTTTTCCCTCTCGGATCCCTTTGTATACCTCCCGAACACGCGGAAAGTCAACATGGAGGAGCAGAGCCTCACGAATCGTTTCATCATAAACCGGCGTCATTCTGAACCGCAGACCAAACTCTTTCAAAGCCTCCCCCGAGAAGCTGAGCCCGCGCCGCAGCGCTCCGAATCGTTCGGCGATGAATTTCATGTAGTACCCAAAGGGAAAGTGTCTATGCAGAACCCCCTTCAGCACACCCTCAAGTACGCCCTCGCTTATCTCAAACATCATTGTGCGAAGTTCGTCAAGGGAGAGGTCTTCACTTGTCGTTGTGAGTTCCACGAGAATGCGATAACCATCAGACCACCATTGTCTCACTAAGCCTTGCCTAGAAAGTAGTTCCTCAAAGACTTCGCCCAGCGTGTCGTTGACCTTTTCACCAAAGCATGCGTGGACAATGAGGAATCTATCGAAGAGTTCGATGAGGATTCGGTCGTTTGAAGGGACAGCGGCTTCCATCTTCTTGTGTTCTGCGATTTCTTCCACGACTTTTCGGATCGCATACCTGTCAGTTGGCCAAGTCTTCTCCAGCAAATTGACGACGACTGATGTTTCGGAATTATCCAGCTCCTGTGCGACTTCGCCCCTGAGTTTGCCCACCCTCTGTGCGAGCTCGAACGGCACGGGGAGCATCTGGCCGTCCCATCCAGGAACGGCGGCCGTAGGGTCTTCAACGGGGGTTACGTAGACACGAGCGTCATCTGAAATTTGCTCGATCTGCCAGACCTTGCCTTTGACGATGAAATGAAGACCGATTCTAGCCCTGAGCATCATGAACTCTTCGCCAAGGATTCCCACAGACTGTTGCGTCGACAGGTCGATGACTTGGTAGCGGCGTTCGTCGGGTATCATCGACAGGTTCTCAAAATAGTACTGGCGGGTTCTACTCCCCTTCCTGAGATAACCGTTCTCCGTTCTCAAACAGCGTAACTTATCGAGATATGCAATCACCTTTCCGAATTCTTCCTTTCCCAATCCGCGATAAGGGTAGGCCTTACGAATCAGCGCGAGTACGTCGTCTGCTCTTACCTTGTCTTCGGATTCAAGGACAATGCCCGCGGTCTGATGGGCTAAAACATCCAGAGCTTTCTCGTGAATCTTCACAGGCTCTACGAATCTTTCGCGGGCTTTCTGAATGCCAGCCACAGATTCGAGTGTGTCATCCGTAGAGACCGCCATAATCACTCCTTCGGATATCCTGTCTAGGCTGTGGCCGGAGCGCCCCACTCTTTGAATGAGGCTCGAAACTTGCCGTGGAGACATGTACTGGATTGTCAAGTCCACATTGCCGATGTCGATGCCCAGCTCAAGTGTTGAAGTGCAAACAAGGGCTCTGATTCTGCGGTTCTTGAAATCGTTCTCGACGCGGACGCGTTCTTCCCTAGGAAGCGACCCGTGGTGGACGGCAACGTTTCGCTTTAGCATGTGGAATTTCGAACCCAGGGTTTCAGCGTTGGTTCTGCTGTTCACAAAGACTAGGGTAGAATCGTGGCTTTCAGCCAGTTCCCAGATCCTGTTCAGTCGGGCAGCTGCCTCGGGCGCTGTATACAAGCTCTGCGCGACCACGTGGTCCTCGTCGGTCGGATGCGGAAATTCAACGAAATATCTGGCCTCTTTAGGAGGCCAGACCTGAACTACTTCGACGGGCCTACCTCCCGATAGGAAGGCTGCAATCTCGTCGGGGTTTCCCACAGTTGCTGAGAGTCCGATTCTTTGGAATTCTCCTGCAGTTATTTTCCTCAGCCTCTCAAGTGCAACCGTCAATTGGACTCCTCGTCTATCGTCCGCGAGTTCGTGAACCTCATCTACGACCAGCCATCGAACGTGCCGCAGGTGACCACGCATGCGTCTGCCGGGGAGGATCGCCTGTAAAGTTTCAGGAGTCGTAACGAGGAAATCAGGAGGTTTGATGGATTGCCTGCGCCGCTCCTTCTGCGGGGTGTCCCCATGTCGAATCTCAACAGTGAAACCAAGCCTGTCGCTCCAGTACTGAAGGCGTTTCAGGAGGTCGCGGTTCAGCGCCCGGAGAGGCGTGATGTAAATTACTGAAATGCCGTGTCGGTCGAGGGTCCTCACTAGTCGGTCCAGAATTGGAAGGAGCACCGCCTCTGTCTTGCCAGACCCAGTCGGGGCGATTAGGAGCAGATTCCTCCCTGCAATGACGTGGGGAATTGCCGCCGTCTGTGGCGGTGTTGGTTCCCGAAAACCTGACTGTTCTAGGGCCTGTCGCACAGCATCTGAAAGCAGTGCGAAGACCTGACCTGACAGGACACGACCCAGCCGGAGAACCTTTTGACACCATTTAATGACGGTACTGAAAAACCTTGAAGGCTTGCGCCGTATTCACGAACTGTTCTATTTTTAAATGAAATGAGTTCAACGTATTCGACGGCTGCGAAACATGTTCGAGTATCGAGGAGTCAAAATAACTTGGCTAGGACATGACGGCTTCAGAATTCAAAACGGCCAGGTCATCTACATAGACCCATACCAAATCGAGAAATCGGAGCCGAAGGCGGATCTGGTTCTCGTGAGCCACGAACACTTCGACCATTGCAGCTCGGATGACCTCAAGAAAATCGTCAGCGCCAAGACGGTTCTGGTTGCTCATGCCCAATCGAAAGGTGAGCTATCGAAACTCAAGGTTAAGGAACTGAAGATTGTGAAGCCTGGCGACAAGGTTAGTGTTGGCGATACAGGCATCGAAACTGTGGCCGCTTACAACGTCAACAAGTTCAGGGCGCCTGGAAAGCCATTCCATCCAAAAGAGGACGGAAAAGTCGGTTTCGTCCTGAGCTTGAAAGGGGTAAGGATCTACCATGCGGGTGACACGGACAACATACCGGAAATGAAGAGCATACGGGCAGAGATCGCACTCCTTCCCGTGTCAGGCACCTACGTGATGACAGCGCAGGAGGCCGCTGAGGCGGTGTCAGTGATCAACCCTAAGGTTGTGATCCCAATGCACTATGGCGCCATAGTCGGTGGCATGAGTGACGTGGAGACTCTTCAAAAGTTAGTCAAATGCGAGGTAAAGGTACTCGAAAAAGAGCGGTGACGACTCGAGAAATTTATGAGTTCGCTGACAGCGGCAGTCAAATCCAAGCTGCAAGCTAGGTAGCAAGAAGCCCTAAGGCAGTATCGCAAAATTCTCGAACGAGTTGGCGATAGGAGATCCGCCAGAAAGGTTCGAGGCGCCGCGGCCAAACAGGGCTACTTCTCAGGTAGGTGCTCTTCTCTCCGGGGTCCCTGTGTAGACTATCTCATTCCAACTTGGGGCCTTGTAGGGCTTGTCAAAGTACATTTGCTCGTAGGCATGTGCAACTAAGCCAGGAACGCGGCTCACAATAAAGAAACCCTTCCCAAGGCGCCAATCAAATGCCATGTCAGAGATTATGGCGGCAATGCAGCCGTCAACATTCATGATCAGATGCTTGCCCAGAAATTTCTCCGTGAATGACTCAATGCTTTGGGCGAGTTCAACATGCAGCCCCATTAGCTGCGTTTCTTTTGCTATCTCCAAGAGCTTTCTAGTGCGTGGGTCGTCGGTGTGGGTTGGGTGGCCATATCCAGAAATCTTCTCCCTACGCTTGCTGTATTCTTGGAGGGTCTCCTCGGCAATTTGGTCGGAAGAGAGCCCTGATTCTTTCATCTTCTTGACTCCATCCTGAAGCATCTTGGCGGCTTGCTCAACGGCTCCGCCATGCCATTCGCCAATGGCAGCCACGCCTGCAGAGACTGCGGCCTGCAGAGGAACTCCCGATGAGGCGACGAAACGAGCAGCGTCTACAGAGGGGGCGTTCAGGCTATGCTCCAGACAGACTGTGAGAAGGGCATCCATCATCCTTGATTCTCGCGGCGACGGTAACTCGCCTTTCCACACCAGGTACGTAAGCTGGGCATAGTTGTATTTTCCAACGAGATCCATCAGGTTGTACCCGCGGACCAGAATTTTGTTGGGTTCGACTTTGGAGATGGCAGTCTTCCAGAAGGGTTCCGACAAACTTTCTCACTAGTCCATTCAGCAATGCGCTACTGCTTGACAATTTTAGTATTATGCGAAAAAGCACGCAGTGGACTCATTCGCACGAATTTCGTATGGGAATAAGGCTAAATTCCCGTCTCGACAGTGCACGAGTAAGAGAAGGTGCCTCTGAAGTCTTGTCTTGGTCAGAAGAGCGGTCGAAGATTCTCGAAGAAATCAAGAAGCAAGAACCTACAGATCGGTTAGGACTCTACGCGTCCTTGATACGCATGAATGCAGCACTCTTCGAGAGTGTTCGAGGTTGGGACAGCTGGCTCAGAAATCCCGCCTTCATCGACACTTTCAACGAAGAGGAGTTGAAGGACATCTACAAGCAATTCAGGGACGTATGCGTAAGGTTCTTGGAAGAAGACGTAAAGTGGACAGCGAAGAAGGAAAAGGCTGCGCCCTTAGCTGCGAAGGCAGACAAGGCTGAGCGGCAAGAGGCCGAGAGACGATACGCATAAATTAGCCCATACTTTTCCGCGCTGGAAGAGGGGCCTTTCTGTGAGCATCGCACCTTTCGTACAGACTCCGCTAGAAGTCGCAAAGAAGATGCTTGAACTCTCCGAACTCAGGCAGGAAGAAACTTTGTTCGATTTAGGTTGCGGTGACGGCCGGCTCATCATACTTGCCGCAAAGGAGTTGGGAGCCAACGCTGTTGGAATAGAACTCAGGGAAGACTTGATCGAACGAGCCAAAACTGAAATCAAACGATTGAACCTTGAGAGCAAGGTAAAGATAATTCAAGCCAACTTCTTCGACGTCGACATATCGAACGCAAACGTCGTAACATTGTACCTAACGTCTAGCGCAAATGAACGGCTGAGGCCCAAGCTAGAAGCGGAACTGAAACCGGGTTCGCGTGTCATCTCACACGACTTCAAGGTACCAGGCTGGAAACCCAGCCTAATCTATGATGAACTGCTAGGGCATACAATATACGGCTACTGCGTCGGCGAACAGGTCTAACTGCACAGTGCGTATTGCGGATATTCACGAGAAACAGGTCTTTGACATAGAAGTTAGAAAATAGAGAACGGGACAGGAATTTTTCGCATCTCGTTCCATGCTACTTCAGGAACTTGGATACGAACGGTGATGTCTCGCCTCTGCGCATGAAGTGACCGGATGGGCCCTCCCCCAGGAATTCGGAGAACCAAGATTCGTGCTCCACTTCCTCGTTAAGGATCGCCAACGATAAGTCGTAGGTCCTGTGGTCCTTGCCAGCCGTCATGTTGCAAATCCCCGTATATCCTCGCACTGCGCACCTCTCTGCGTCGACTAGCACGTTCAGCATTGCCTTGATGTCGCTCGGGTCCTTTGGCAGTTTCGCGGGCGGGCACGCCGACGCATCATGAAACGCTTTCATATCATCGTGCAACTTGCCTCCTAGTTCATATATCCGAGGGACGAGAGCCTCGAAGTGATTCCGGTCTTCGATTCTGGCTACTTCAGCAATCTCCTTGATCCCTTCCCCTTCCAGGCCTATCAGATTGCAGCGAAGGATAGTGTAGTAGTAGAACGTTGTGAGTTCCGCAGAGGCGTTTCTAACCAGCAACTCCAAAAGTTGCTCGACATTAACACCTGCTCTCTCCACCATTTCTCTAGCTACCTTAGCCATGATGTCACCTCCCTTCGATTCGGTTTGGTCATGGGAGTGCTGTTTTATTTAACTCCCATTATTACGTAAGAATGAGTGTGATGATCGTCTCTGGACTGTCATCTGACGCACCAATAATTGAGGCTCTTCGTAAGAAAGGCTTCAGGGCCACGCCGCAGAGAATCGAGATCTGTCGCTTTGTACTCAACGATCGTGAGCATCCAACCGCGCAGAGGATTTTCAGGGAGGTCAGGAGATTGCATCCCACAGTTAGCCTCGCAACTGTTTACAAGACTCTCCAAGTTCTTAGAGAACTGCGTCTAGTTCAAGAGTTGGTTTTTGCTCAGATCGAGACAAGGTTCGATTCCAATGTGGCACCTCACATCAATGTTGTCTGTCTGCGGTGCGGAAAAGTTAGAGACATAGATGATCGAGCTACCGGCGAGGTCGTTGCCAGAGCGGCTTCAAGGGCTCGTTTCAAAGTCACTGGACAGCGTTTCGACATATACAGAATTTGCGAAAGGTGTGCTAAGAGAGCGACCGCTCCATAGAGCAGACTGCCAGGCTACACCATCTCCTTGAAAGAGCCTAGTGAATGATTGTGCTGTCTGCCGCCAAAGACCTTGTTGATGTCAGCGATTCGATGGATGACTTTGAGATTGATGCCTTTCTCTCTAAGGAGCGTAGGAAGCTTTCCTGTGTCAGGCTGTTGGAGTCGCCTGAGCCCTCTCGCCAAGATGGAAGCGGGAGGGTCGACGTGTTCTGCCCCTGCTCGGATTAGTGCAGTTCCATTTGTTCTTGACAGGGTGCTCTCGATGATCCTCGTCCAATGTTCTTCCCTTCCTTTCTGAGCGTCTTCGAGCCTTACTTGCCCACCAAGCATGAGCTTGTATGGTTCGAAGTTTTCGTCCAGAAAGATGGTCTCCTTCGCACTTGCCGGGCTCATGTCGGGTGGCCGAACTCCCACGAACCGAAAAGACTCTTGCAGCTCAGAGGGTTGGAAGGTGGTTCCTTGAAGGAACATGATCTCTGGGGCGAGAGATTCAGCATGCTTTTGGCCGCTGAAGGCTGTGTAAATGGCGTTTGCTATTAGCGAGAAGCTTTCACGTAAGACTTTGAGCATCTCATAATCTCCTTCTGAATAGACCTGAATCGTGCGCATGGCTTCACGGTAATTCCGCTCAGACGGAGAGAATTCGTACAATAATTCAAGGGCTTGTTTCATGACGTCAAGGGCAGAGTACCTCGTTACTGATTTCTCTGGAACCCTGAATCGTTTCAAGTTCAGTTGAAGCAATGAGTTAACAGCGTTCCTCATGTTCCTGACGAGCAGCGAGTCGAACGGGTGGGTTTCGGCTATGGCGTAAAGAACTTTCACCTCGCTGCCCTCGCATCTAGGCTTCAGTTCGGGGGTCGAAGTGCAATCTTCAAGGCTTGACCGCTTCCCATGAGTTGCAGAGCCTCTTCGGCCTTTTCAAGTGGCATCTCATGGGAGATTATCGGTCTGATGGCGACTTGACCGGAGACTATCAGTCGGAAAGCGCGTTCCACAGAGGCTGGCGTATGATGAAATGAGCCTTGAATGTGCATTTCCCCATAGTGGACTAGGCCGGCGTCGAATTCCACCGCAGTTCCCGAAGGGCATCCGCCAAAGAGAAGGACAGTGCCGCCTTTTCGAACCAGTCCGGGAGCCGCCTCCCAGGTCTCACGCCTCCCTACGGCCTCCACGACAACATCTGCGCCTCTTCCGTTAGTCAGTTCGAGGACTCGGTCAGTCATATCTTCATTGGCCGAGTTGAAGGTCACATCGACGCCAATTCTTTCTGCCTCATGTAACCTCTGGTCGACGACATCAGCTAATGCCACTGACTTGGCTCCATGAAGGCGAGCCAGCTGTGCATGGAATAGACCAATGGGACCACCGCCTATGATGACAGCTGTTCCTCCAATGATCGGCTTAACAAGTTCCCATCCGTGGACGACACAAGCCAGCGGCTCCAAGCTCGCAACATCTTCCAATCGCACGTCGTCCGGCACCTGGAACGTGTTCTGACCGACTATTCTTGCTGGGATGCGAACGTACTCCGCGTAGGCGCCTGGCCAACTGAAACCGACGATGCTTTCATTCAACTGCTCACAAAGGTTCGGCTGATGCATGAGACAGTAGAAGCACGAGTTGCAGGGAGCTGAATTCGCAGCAGCAACCTTCATGCCAACTTTGAATTTGCTAACTCTGCTACCGACGCCACTGACGGTGCCGGCGAATTCATGTCCCATTATCTGGGGCGGCTTGGCCAATGGATGGCCGCGCTTGAACATCTTCACGTCTGTGCCGCAAGTCAGAGCTACGGAACTCTTGACGACTAGCTCTCCCGGTCCTGCCTCAGGGATGGGTACTTGCTCTGCTCTGATCTCTCCCGGTTTGTAGAACCGCACAGCAAGCATCGAGGGCATTAGCAGCAGCAACCCCAGAGGCTACTAATCGTCTCGGCAAATTGAGAACTAAGCGTCATGACCCTTCCACAATTACTTTCATGGCACCGTGACCGGTTTCTGCAAGTTGAAAGGCATCTGCAATTCGTTCGAGTGGAAATCTATGCGTAACCAATTTCGATACGTTAAGTCGCCTTGATGAGATAAGTTCTAAGGCTATTCGCATCTCTGTTTCACAAGCAGAATAGCTTGATTGAACCCTGGTTTCGTTAAGAAATAGCTGACTTGCGTCGAGCGATACAAGTGCGCCACGGGGTGGGGCGCCGAAAAGGAGAACAATTCCTCCTTTTCGAACCGCGTTCACAGCCTGTTGGATTGCTTTCACGCTTGCGGTCGCAACAATCGCGTAATCTACGCCTCTTCCGTCCGTCAAGTCTGCAAGCTGCTTAATCGAACTGTCCGATGAGGGGTCAAGCGCTACGTCTGCTCCGATCTCAGCCGCGGTCTTCCTACGGCTGTCAAGTAGGTCAAAGGCGACAATTGGGGCCACGCCATAGAGCTTGAGGAGCTGGATGTGAGTCAGCCCGACAGGGCCAGCTCCGAATACGGCCACGCTGTCCCCCGAAGTGATCGCGGCTTTCCGGAGGGCTCTGATGCAGCAAGCGGTCGGTTCAACCTGCGAACCGTCCTCAAAGCTCATCGTGTCAGGAAGTTTGTACACAGTTCCCCCTCGAACGAGAGTCTCGGATACTCGGAAGTATTCAGCGAAGCCGCATGGGTCGAGGTTGCTTCTTGGGTATTCCCCGCACAGCGTTTCCAAGCCGTTCTTGCAGTAGAAACAGCTCTTGCATGATATGTGATGGTGGACAGCCACTCTATCATTTGTGTTGAAAGCTTGAACTTGTCTCCCGACCTGTTCTACCACTCCAGCTACCTCGTGTCCCAGAACGGGCGGGGTGATGTGCTCGCCGTGAACTTTCTCAATGTCGGTGCCGCATACCCCGCAGGCGCGCATTCGAACAAGTATTTCCTCAGGCCCTACGCTAGGTTTCGGCACCTCCCTCAATTCGACAAGCCCTTTACCGGCAATAAGTGCAGCCTTCATCTTCCATACCAAGACGACTGTTCGATCGATGGAACGTAACCGACGACCCGTCGCCTCAAAAGTCTATAGCCCAGTCATATCAAGTAGCTGGCTCTATCCTCAGAGAAGTTGGCTCAGCATTGGCTCCTAAGGTCAAGGTATCGATACAAAAGACGCCTAAGCTCAGAAATCCGATAATGGTCTGCGGTCTTCCGGACAGCGGGAACGTAGCGAAGCTTGTCATCGATCACCTGGTTAAGCAGCTGAAGGCAGAGAAGTTTGCTGAAATCTACTCTCATTCCCTTCCTCCTCGCGTCAGAGTGCGTGAGGATGGCACCGTTGACCCGATGAAGCATTCCATGTTCTTCTGGGCAGCCGCGAATGGGGGCAGGGACTTGATTCTTTACACCGGCGATGCGCAACCAACGAACCCCGAGGCTGCTTATGAGCTAGCCGACAAAGCGCTTGAGATAGGGCAATCCCTCGGGGCTGATACCGTGTTCACAGTTGGAGCCTACATCACCGGTGAATTCGCGGCGGAGCCCAAGGTCTACGGATCGGGCACGGACAAAGAACTTGTGAAGGAGCTTGAAGGAATGGGCGTTTCACGGATCAACGAGGGAAGCATAACGTGGATGAATGGTCTCCTTGTAGGTTTGTCGAAGCTACGCAACCTGAAAGCCGCCTTTCTATCCGGCGAAACTTCAGGATTCATTGTCGATGCGAGAGCAGCCCGTGCTGTGCTGCGGGTGTTGGCACAGAAGCTTGGAATTCAAGTCGACTTGACTGAGTTGGATGATAGGGCTAAGGAGTCCGAGTCACTGGTTAAGTCCATGAAGCAGATGCAAGGGCGCATCCGGTCGGAGAAGAGTGAGACTGGCTACATAGGGTGACGACTCGGTCCGACACTTACCAAACATCGGTGCGTCTGGTTTACGAACAAAAGTCGAGTACCGCCAATCGTGAAACGGAACACTCTGTACCTTGCTGCCAGCCAAGCAGTCTACATGTGTGTGGGCCAGGCCGCCTTCATCCTGGCGGCGCTTGTCACCTTGGCAATGACAGGGTCGGCAACGCTGGCCGGTTTGGCAACATCTGTAATCTTCGGGGGCAGGGTTCTGATAGTATACCAGACTGGAAAACTTATGGACCGTATTGGGCGCCGCGCGGTGCTTCTCATCGGCATAGGTCTTGCGACAGCAGCCCTGCTGATGATGGGGTTGGCAGTTCTCTGGAGCGGTGTACTTCTCTTCTGGTTCGGGCTGCTGCTTTACGGGTTCGGATCAGGAGTGCTTCAACAAGCACGCGTGGCAGTCGCCGACATGTATCCTGCCGATCGCCGAGGTGAGGGAATCGGTTTTCTCATGACTGGAAACGTCGTTGGCTCAATTCTCTCTCCACTCTTCACTGCAATGCTAATTCCTCTCGCAGCTTACTTTGCATTGGACTCATATGGAATGATCCTGCTGGTTTCGATGTTCGTATTGGCGTTCTCCTCAGTTTTCATATTGGCTGTGAAACCCGATCCTGGTGACATAGCAAAAAACCTCGAAGCCTACTATGCCGGCTTGGCTTCCGATGACATAAAGACCGACAATGGCTTTGACTCTGTCCCAGTGCTTCGGGCTATTATTTTCTACCCGATACTCGTGGGGTTCGTGGCATCGGCACTGGCCACAGGAGACATGTCCATGATGATGTCTCTTGTTTCCGTGATCATGCACCAACATGAAATAGCCATCACGCTCATCAGCATCGCGGTCAGTCTCCACGTGATAGGAATGTACGGATTCTCAGTGCCCATTGGTTGGCTAACCGACAAGCTGGGCCGAAAAGCGGTCATCGTGCTTGGCGCAGTTGTGATGGGGCTGGGCGCGTTCCTGACGCCTCTGACTGCCAGCTACAGCATGGTGACGCTTTCAATTTTCCTGGTGGGACTGGGTTGGAGCGCAGCCAACATCGCCACTACGGCCTTAATCAGCGACTTTTCGCCCCCACAAAGAAGAGGGCGACTTCTCGGAGCAAACGATGTGGTTATCGGACTTGCTTCTTTATCGCTTCCTGCGTTGGGCGGGGCGGTTATTGCAAATGCCGGCCTGCTCGCCCTCGGGCTCTTAGGACTGGTCGTAGCAATTCCGAGCGTTCTAATCGCTCTTCCGTTGCGTGAAACGAAACCGGGAATATACTCTGAACGATTGCCACTCACGCAACTTTCCTCTGACAGCTAGGATTCCGACACAGCTCGCTTGAGCACTGGAGGTGGTCAGAAGCTGCGAAAGAAAACTTACACGGCACTATCTGCTTCAACTTTCGTTAATGCTGTGGGTTCGAACATTCAGCTTGGCATCTGGCCCTTTTACCTCGAGCATAATCAAATTGGTGATGAGCTCTATGGGGCTTTCACGACTGCGAGCAATATGGCAGGTATTCTGGCAAGAGCTTTGTCCAGTCGACTTGGAGTGTTAGGAGAAAGCATGCCGTTTGTGATTGGAGTTGTGGCTTCTGCTGGAATGATGCTCGTCTATGCTTCCGTGCCCAGCTCTGTCGGAATCGCGCTAGGAATGGCCTTGTCCGCAGTTTCAATGGCCCTTGTGGTGATGGGACGTACAACCATTGTGGGACGGGCTCATGAGCGTACAGGCCTAGCCACTACTTACGCTGTCCTGATAACGTTGGCGAACATCGGACTCATAGTGGGAACGAACCTCGGGACATTCGTCTTCCCATACCTCGGCTACCAGGAACTATTCGCTGCCGGCGGCGTGGTTTGTCTCATTGGCGTTGTTGTCGCATTTGGCTGGTTACCCAAGAGTAGGATTGAGTCAGAGCAGCGGTTCTGGGTCGTTAAGCTTAGGAATGTTTCGCCTCGGCTGCG
>CAZYOZ010000025.1:0-25967 GCA_964649235.1 uncultured Candidatus Bathyarchaeia archaeon | reverse complement strand
GAAGAGCTTTTGCCAAAGCCCTGAGTGTCATATCGTCGAATGTAGGTCCGATGCCACCTGTTGTTATCAAGAGAGCGGGTTTCCTTCGCAGCACTTCTCTGATAGCTGTCGAAATTTCCTCCAGGTTGTCCCCAACAGTTGTGATGCGGGTGACTTCTCCCCCAAGTTCTGTAACCTGCTCCGCAACCCAAGATGCATTTGTGTTTACCGTGTTCCCCAGAAGAAGTTCATTGCCGATGGATAACAGCTCAACCGTGCAGGTCAATGCAGTGGACATCCAAAGGCAGAACGTGTTTGCCTTTAATATGGATACGGGACGCTAACAGAGTATTTGCTGGGTTCCCAGCGTTGTTGGCGGAGGATACTATTGCTGTTTGTTGGACAGCCACCATTTCAGGTAGTCGTTCTGTCTGCGCCGTCTCTGCTCTTCAGGGGTCTCGCGTTCACGCATTTTCATCCTTGCTTCCATAAGCTGTTGGAAGGTGAAGGTCAACCCGCAGCTCTTGCAGGCGTACTGTTTCAGAGCGCTGTCGTAGCTCAGTATTCCTCCGCATTCGAGGCAGTAGTTTGTCGTCACTTGAAGTTGCGTCTCCGAGCTGTAAGCTGGGGACGCGGTAGTTAAACCTGTATCTGACTAATCTGAGGCGCTGACGTAGTAAAATTCGCCGGCCTTCTTCTGCTCCTTGTCGAGTTTGCTGTCGAGTTTGTTTATTCGTGGTCGTTTCGTTTCTGGGTCGCGTCTGAAAGTAATTCCCATTTCCGAGAGAAACAGGTTCATGGCTTCACGAAGCGGCATCGGCGTTGAACCTTGCCCGTTTATGCTCGGTGTACCTCTAAAGACCATTATTCTGTCGGCGACAAAATCCTGCGCAACAATGTCATGCTCGACCACTAAAGCGAAAGCCTGCCTTGAATCTATCAGGTGGCGTAAGGCCCTGGCGACCGCCAGCCTATCTTCAACATCCAAGTATGCGCTCGGCTCGTCAAGAAGGTAGACTTGGGCGGACTTGCCTAGGCACGCGGCGATCGCCACTCGCTGCAGTTCGCCTCCGCTGAGTTCGTTCACCTGCCGATCCAGCAGCTTTCCAATCGAGAGTGGGCGCATTACTTCGTCATTGAATAGGCTGAAGGAACTTTCGTCCACAACGCTGCTCAGCAGTTCGTCCACAGTACCATCGTATGAGGAGGAAACGTACTGAGGCTTGTAGCTTACTTGTAACTGGTTCTGGCTTGACTTGCTGTAGTAGTTGACAAGTTCCTTGATGAAGGTAGTCTTGCCGATCCCGTTAGGACCCATTATGCCTACAATCTCGCCGGCGTTGAGATACCCGGTATCTACTTCGAGACGAAAGTCACCGACAGTCATCGCTACTCTTGGCCATTCTAGTCTTGCCTCGGCTTCGAAGTCCACCTCGCGTGGCGGTCTCACGTGGAACCTAATCGGGTCGTCCCTGAAGCGCATGTTCTCGTCAGTCAAGAACCCAGTTAGGTAATCGTTGATGCCACCTCGTGTCGGGCGAACATGGGAGACAATTCCGTAGGAAGCAGGCTGCCCGTAGACAAGGTAGATTTCGTCGGAGAGATAGTCGAGCATTGCCAAATCATGCTCGGCGACAAGAACCGCCTTGCCCTCATCGACTATTTTCCTAATTGTTCTCGCGGCTCGCATTCTTTGATAAATGTCGAGGTGACTCGATGGTTCATCGAAGATGTAGACGTCGGCATCTCGGCAAATGGCTGCGGCTATCGATACTCTTTGCAGTTCACCTCCACTCAGCACGCTGGCCTGCCGGTCTAGTACTTCTTCCAGTTCAAGCTCGCTAACGAGGGTAGCGAGCTTTCCTCTTTCGTCGATTCTATTCAATATCGCGCGAGTCTTTCCCTTCAGGAAAGACCCAATCTTGTCTATGTGCTGAGGCTTGTGGACAACCTTCAGCTTTTTGGACGAGATTTGGCTGAAGTAATCGAAGAGCAGCGTTCCGCGATACCGGGATAGTACAGTGTCCCAGCTGCTGGGTGTTTCGAGGGTTCCGAAGTTGGGCGTGAGTTCGCCGGCTAAGATCTTGAGAGCAGTGCTCTTCCCGGTTCCGTTCCTGCCAATTAGCCCTGTGACTGTTCCGGGACGCGCAACGGGGAGCCTGAACAGCTTGAACTCGTTGACGCCATAGCTGTGGATGCATTCCCCGTCCAGCTCTTGCGGTAACTTAACGATGCTTATGGCGTCGAAGGGGCATTTTTTGATGCATATTCCACATCCGGTGCAGAGGCCTTCATCAATTATCGGTTTCTTCTGCCCCTCAACGAATTTTATTGCGTATCTCCTGTTGAGAACCTCTGGGCAGAATCTGTAGCATGGAATACCACAGTCATCCGGTTTGCAATGTTCCTTGTCGAGTGTGGCTACGCGTAACACTAGTTTGCCCTTCTTGGAAACGGGGAATGAGCCAGTTTAGTTGTTTACGTGATGATCACGAACATTCGGCCGGGGCCCGGTCACCACTCCTCTTCTTCTCCCCAGCCTTCGTCTTCGCCCCATTCATCGTCAGTCCAGTCGTCTTCCTCACCGTTGTTCCAATCTTCCTCTTCACTCAAGAGAAAAGTCCCCGAATGGAAACCCGCCTAACCCCGCTTAGGGTGGGCCTTTAAATCTTTTGGGTGATTCCGAGTCTGATTTTTCTGTTAGTACCGGTTTCCCGCCGATCGAGCGCTTAGGCAAACACTGTCAGTGGGGCCACGAGACAGGAGCCAGAATTCTCCCCTTCCTGAAGGCGCCAACCTTTCGCGACTTCGCAATCGAATACGCCCAAGGCATGTAAGGTGTATTGTGAACCGCAGCAATCCTACCTCGCCGGTCAATGGCAATAGCGCCCGCCTCGCCCCTGAGGCGCTCTGACGCTCCACGGACTGCCGCCGAAGCCGCCCCGTTTGCAGATAGCCCCCGTTCCATCATGAGGCACACTCGTTCTGAGAGCCCCATCCTCACTGCTACCTCGCCTACACCTGTCACCGTTGCAGCGCCGGCCAAATTGTCGGCATACAAGCCAGCCCCGATGACTGGGGTGTCCCCGACTCTGCCAGGGATTTTCATCATTACGCCGCCTGTGGAGGCTGCGGCCGCAAAGTTGCCCTTAGCGTCAACTGCGATGGCGCCAACCGTGTCTGCCGAGAACAGGTCGGGATGTTCCTCGAGCAGCTTGACGTTCTTTCTGAACCACCGTGTCTGCGGCGCCCCGTGATGCTTTTTGAGCTTCAGCCAAAGGTTGTGCCTCTTCGAGGTTATGGGGTTGGCGGTTGGAAGTCCATAATCTCTTGCTAGCCTCTCCGCGTTTTCTCCCACAATGAGAACGTGGTCCGTTTTTTCCATCACAAGGCGGGCAAGTTGAATCGGATTCTTGACATTGCGAACGAGAGCGACAGCCCCAGCTGAGAGGCTCCTTCCTTCCATTATCGCGGCGTCCATTTCCACCGTTCCCGCGTAGGTCAGTGCCGACCCTCTGCCAGCATTGAAAATCGAGTTATCTTCCATGAGCGATACTGCCTCCTCAACTGCTTCCAACGAGGATCGGTGTTCAGCAAGGACCTGAGCGCCGCGCGACGCAGCCGCAGCAACTCCCTTCAATCCCTTAGGAATGTCTTTCTTCCACATGCCAGCTCCGCCATGAAGAACGATTTTGCCCATCATATCCAGTCGCCGCGGGG
The DNA here is from genome assembly GCA_964649235.1 of uncultured Candidatus Bathyarchaeia archaeon. Classification (GTDB taxonomy): domain Archaea; phylum Thermoproteota; class Bathyarchaeia; order 40CM-2-53-6; family 40CM-2-53-6; genus FEN-987. The sequence goes on along the minus strand of CAZYOZ010000025.1, from coordinate 22,268 downwards.
TTTTCCTCTCGAATCAATGCGAAAATTGCACCCAGCTGAGCGCGCTAGTCTTTAAGCAGTTTGGCGTTGGGATGTTAACAGCTACGAGGCGATTTTCTTGGCCCTACTCATGAAGGCTGACTTGGAAGGTCTGGCTGCCGCTGCGGCAATAGTGAAGAAAGGGGGTCTGATCTGCTACCCTACAGACACTGTTTACGGGTTTGGTTGCGACCCACTTAATGCCACGGCTGTGGAAAGTGCGCTCAGAGCAAAAGGTCACCGGACGAGACCTATGCCTGTACTCGTCAAAACTCTCGAAGACGCCGCACGAATCGCCTTTTTCACAGAATCGGCTCGGAAGCTTGCGGGGAGGTTTTGGCCGGGGCCTCTTACAATCGTTCTTAAGGCAAAGGAGGTTCTGCCTCGAAATCTCATTCCTGATGGAACGGTCGGTATTCGATCTCCGAAACACGCGGTTTGTCTTGAGCTGCTAGGATTGTGCTCGGGTTTGCTGGTCGGGACGAGCGCAAACCTGAGCGGCAAATCCCCTGCCATAACCGCTGATCAAGTTGTCAAAGAGCTCGGCAACCGAGTTGACCTTGTCCTGGATGGAGGAAGGGCAACGCTTGGAGTATCTTCCACCGTGGTTGATTTGACCGGACAGCATCTGAGTGTAATCAGAGAGGGCCCGATTGGCAAGGCCGATGTCTTGAGAAGCCTGAAGCGCCAACAGCCAAGATAGGTATTAAAGCGGACGGAACCAATCACGCGGGGCTTCGGTGCACTCCTTTGCTCGATGATTTCAACCTAGTCATCTCGACCAGCAGAGGAAATGAGCGTAATACCTGCAGTGAGATGTGGTATCTGCTCGGCGAAGTTGGCGACCGCGGCTCAACGATCGAGACCACGTCCGTCATCGGCTTGGTTGTTGCGAAAACCAAGCTGGACCCCATCGGAGCAATACGAGACTTGCGCATGCTTCTGAAGGAGAGGCCATGGGAGTTCAGATACACATTGAAGTTGGTCCCAGTCCAGAAGGTCGTTGCTGCACATCTAGAAGAGATCGAGCGCGAAGCAATGAATCTGGCAGGTGGCATTGGCCTTGAAGAGAAATTCCGCATCACTGTTGAGAAGCGGCACACCCCCATGTCGAGCAAGGAGATCATTGACCGTGTCGCTAAGGGCATTGAGCGAGCTGTGGACCTAGAATCCCCCGACAGAATACTGCTGGTCGAGATTATCGGCGAGTTGGCCGGGTTGGCTCTTATCTCGCCAGAAGACATACTGTCTGTTGAACGTGAGAAGCGAAGCGGCTGATGGCATTACTTCCTGATCGTCAGTAATGCTGACCGTTCGGTTGCCAGCCGCTCAAGGGCCCGAGCAAGCGATTCGCCTTTTCGCATTGTGGCCTCAAGCTCCTTTTCCCCGATACCGAAGGTGGACCGAACATTCTCAATACGCTCAGCCGACCAATCGTCAACCAGCGAATCCTCGTACATTTGATTCAACAACTCAGCCACGAAATCAGCGGCCTTAGTCAACTCTTCCTTTGACTTGCCCACCAAGACTGCTGCGGTTTTGCGTGTCTCAGAGGAGAGTCCAACAAGCTTGAGGGCCTCAGTCACCTGCCGATTAGCTGCCATGTACAGGAGAATCTCCATGCCAAGCGTCCGCGAGATTGGCCGCTTCGAATGAAAAGACCGCAACGCGTTCAGGGTCGCATGCAGTGCGTATCGGGAGCCAGCGATCTTATCCAGATCGAGAAACTGTACTGAAACATTGGGAAAGTTTTCCTGAAGCCTTGCAAGGACTGTATCGAGGTCGCTCAACTTGGTTCTAAACGCTGAAACCCAGAGGTAGCTGGCGAATTCACTGATTTCAAAGTACAAGTTACTGTGACCCGTCGTTCGCGAGTTTGAACAATGATTCTATGGTCTTATCATCAAACCCGGACTGTTTCAAAATCTCGCGAACCTTATCCTTGCCGTGGCCTTCTGAACGTGCTTCTTTGATGAGCAGTTTGACTGCTTCCAATCTCTCCCAAGGAAAGATTATCCAGTCGCTTGTCGTGTCCGCAAAAAAGTCTGGTTTGAATATGCTATGAGGCTTGTAGAATACCGTCACCGTCTTCACGCTTGCCGCCCCCTTCCCGGCCAGGTGATCCAGAGCAACCTTGAGGCTTTCTCCAGTATCTGCAACGTCATCAACCACCAGAATTTTCTTAGCGGTGATGTCTTCCGTGATTGGCTGAGTAATCACAGGTTTACGTGCAGTCTTGCCCAAGCCCACATAGAATTCGATCTTGATGTTTGCGGTGTGCGTGTTCTCCAAGAGATCCGAGAGAATTCTTGCCGGTGCCCATCCACCTCGCGAAACGCCAACGAGCAAATCTGGTTTGAAGCCGGAAGACCGAATTCTTAGTGCCAGATCAATTAGCATGTGGTATATCTCGTCCCAGCTCGGGGCGAGATGCCTGCGAGATGCGAGCATTGAGTTGGGCACCGCTGATTAAGGCGAAAGGTCCGCAGCCACTATAAGCGTTGTTGCGGTCAGCGGAGATGCATCTCCTCATCCGGCGTGAGGTGCCTCGGTGCAGGTCAATCCACGTCATACCGCAGGATAGTTGTTGCATTCGCTCCTAACAAATCTTCTGCGGAAGCTCGGGTCAACGAACCTACTACAACGATAGTAATAAATTCCACTTTCCGTACCTGCCGAGAGCACATCAAGGCCCTTGGATGGACCGAATTCACATGCTGCCCACGCTACTTTACGACATCTACAGTCTGGTCTCGACCCTCATGGTTGCTTATGGTCTGAACTTCTACTACTTGATGTATCGCTCCACCAAGACCCACAATCGTCCTGCTCCTACGAGAATCCTTGATCTTCCGCGAGTGACTGTGCAACTTCCGATATACAATGAAAGGTATGTGGCGAAACGGCTCATCGAGACGGTCTGCAACCTTGAGTATCCGCGGTCGAAACTTGAGGTCCAAGTCCTAGATGACTCGAACGACGACACAGTGCAGATATGCAAAGAGACGGCTCAGCACTACCGTGAGAAAGGCCTAGAGGTCAACTACCTGCATAGGGATAAGAGAATTGGCTACAAGGCCGGTGCCCTTCAAGAAGGCTTGCGTCAGGCGAATGGCGAATTTGTGGCCATATTTGATGCAGATTTTGTTCCCCCCTCAGATTTCCTGACCAGAACCCTGCCCTATTTCTCGCTGAAGGAGATTGGCATGGTTCAGACCCGGTGGGGCCACCTGAACGAGGATTACTCCACCCTAACGAAGGCGCAGGCGCTGAGCCTTGACGCGCATTTTCTGATTGAACAGAGAGCGAAGAGCTACTCAGAGCTCTTCATGAATTTCAACGGCACTGCGGGCGTGTGGCGGAAGGAATGCATTGAAGACGCTGGAGGATGGCAGGAGACATTAGCGGAAGACTTGGATCTCAGTTTCAGGGCTCAACTGAGGGGATGGAAATTCGTCTTTCTAGACGACCACCTTTCGCCAGCCGAGATTCCTGTGCAGATGAATGCATCCCGCAGGCAACAGTTCCGTTGGGCGAAGGGCTCGGCACAGTGTATCAAGAAATTCCTTCGGAACATACTTGGCAGCAGGCTGGGCCTTAACACTAAGATCCAAGCTCTCTTCCAGTTGACACGTCATATCGTATTCCCTCTAAGTATACTGCAACTCATTTTGCTGCCGTTCCTGCTGGGATGGGGATTCGACTTGTCCCCGACGACTGGCATTGTCTCGCAGTTGACGCTAGGGCCTTTCGCGTATGTCTATGCCCTCCGGAAGATGTATGGAAGGGATTGGCCTTCGAGAATTCCTCGTTACATGTACCTGCTCCTCTTCGGGGAAGGGATCTCCTTGAGCAACTCCGTGGCATTTTTCCAAGGGCTCTTCGGAAGGCGTGGCTATTTCGAGCGAACTCCGAAGTACGGAATTGTGACAAAGCAGGATACGTGGAGGGAGAAGCGGTACCTAGCGCCTTTTTCTTGGATTACAACTGGTGAGCTAGCCATGGCGGCCTATGGGGTTGTTGTAATTCTTATGGCGCTTATCAGGAGAAGCTTCCTTCTTATTCCAAATGTTGCATTCCAGACCCTTGGATTTCTTTATGTCGCTGGCCTAACTATCGAGCACTCAGTCGTCATGCGCGGGAAGTGACGAATTGCAGAAGAAACTGGCACTCGGGATAATCGGCGTGGCAACAGTCTTGATTGTCGGAGCAGCTTTACTCTACAGTGCCTACTATAACACGTTTTACGCCATCGACCGGGCGAATGCGCTGTTCAGTAGAGCCGAGACGGCGGGGTTCGCCGAGGACATGATTGCATACCTCGAACGTGGCAGACAATTGCTTCCGAAGTCAGGGAATCCCGTTTGGTGGTTCCCAACGGACAAGACGGACTTCGCAGAGATCCAGAAGGATATTGACGGAATCATCGCACGCGCCAAACTACTCGAAAGCCTACCGCGCGACAGCACTGCATACCAGCAGGGAATGGATGACCTTCGAGGAAAGATCAGGGCGTTAGAGCTGCAAGTCGCCGAAGCCTCAGGCTACATGTTCGTGAGCGGCTGGAATATTGTCATCTCAGCTATATGGCTCACCGCATTCACAATCGTCCTCTTCTTCTTGAGAAGACACTAGCCCCCAAAGGAAGCGGGTTAATCAACTGCCGAACGAAAAGATGGCAAAGCTACCTGCTTGATGAACGACTACAAAGCTCGCCGGCAAACTGAAACTTGGCTGCTCGGGAGAGTCGGGCGACCACCACACGACGTAAAGACTTGAGGTGCCGACTTGGAGTTGAGATGCCAAGTTTGTCAGCAGCTCAGCGCCTTGGTAGTCGTAAACGTCGACGGAGTTTGCGTAGAACAACTGCGGGCCTGATCTAGGCTGAATCGCGGCGATAGTTTCGTCTACGTTTACGGGTTCCTCTGTAGGGGCATACACCAACCCTCCTTGAGACGATAATTCCATAACGTACCAGCCATAGAGCTGGAAAGGCAAAATGAGCAATGCTGCGTGAGGTAGGTTCTGATCAGCCCAATTTGCTATCGATTTGACAGACGGGATGTCGGCAATCGATATCGTGCTCTCTACCATAGACGTGGGCATAAGTGAGCGATACTGAGGCGCGAGCCCGAAGTACTGTCTTGATGCACTGCTCAGGCCGACATACCCACTTGAGACAATCAGAATCGCCAACAAGGAACCTGCGACCAAAGAGCGACCAAAGGAACGTTCCCAGTTTCCTTTGACGGAGTTCAACACAGAGATTCCTTGCATGAAGAGAACGGCCAGAGGAAAGACAAGCAGCAACGACCACCTGTAAGATGCCCCAGTCGGCATCCCGGTGTTGGGCAAGAGGCCAAAGAATAAGCAGACGACTGCCCATAGACTCAAATGGCGCCTTATGCCAGATTTCAGGCCGATTAGAGCTAGGGGCAAAATTAACCCGTATGCAAAGAGCAGAAAGCCAGAATTGTATTGAACGGCTGCGAGAGCGCCGGGGATTCGTGGGCCTTCCTGTATCTGCAAAGCAAGTTCGCTGCGTGTCAGCAACTGCAGAAGCGCCAACAGCGCGGCAGGAAGGAAGGGCAGCCATTCTGTCAGAACTCGATATCTGCGTTCAGCCGATAGATGAGCAGCGGCGATGATTTCTACCAAGGCCGCGGAGGCTTCGTGAGTCATCACAGCAAGGCCGCTTACGGCGGGAAACGCAAGGTAGTGGGTCCTCGAGTGCCGGTCCTCGAGCATCGCAACTGTTGCAAGCACGAGTATCAGGCCCAGGACATTACGCTGAAGGTCCCAGGAAATTCTGAGGGTGACAAAGTAGGAACAGAGGACGAGTGCAAGACCAAGGGAACGGCGTGTTCCCCAGTTTAGGTATCGGCGACCGAGCGAGTAGCTTGCCAACCCGAGCAGACCAACCAGGAGGGCCGGGACGAGCTTCATCGTCAGAATAACGTTACCCGAAACCGTCGAGACTATCGTGAGTGGCAGGTAAAGCAGAATCGTTCCGACAAGGTAGTCCATCAAGGAGGCCCGTAGAGCGATTCGGGAAAGCATGATGGGTATGTAATACGCTATTGTATCGAAACCTATTGGGTACGGGTACGATAACCATTCGGGAATCAGACGCACCGCAAGCGGTATGAGAAAAGATGCAAGTGGATAGGCGGTAGGGCGAGGCACGAGATCATTCTCCGTGAATGCTGACAATGTGTGCGTGCATGGCTGGATGAGCTCCCATTGAGCAAGTTACTACATATGTAGTAACTTTTTTATATCTACCTCAATGAAGCCGAACCGGAAACTCACTTTCAATAGTACTTGATAAATGGGGGTGCGCGCTGCTGCAAGAAGTGCTTTCAGCCGAGAAACCGAACGGCTACGATTCTCTGCGCAGTGCCCTCGAGAAGGTCTTCGATGTCTCCGCATTCTTGAATTACCCCTTTACCCTCGAAGAGGTGGTAAACTACTTCCTGCCAAATTGCAACATGACTAGCGAAGGTCTTAGGTCTCTAGTGGCCAATGGAATTTTCCCCGAAATCCCGTTCGGGATCGAGAAGGATTTCCTGATAGCCCGGCCTACACAGTCCCTTGCATTACGAATGGAGAGACAACGGTTCTCATCCGCTAAACTAGACGCCGCGTCGAACTTCGCAAGTATCTTGGACAGGTTGGTCCCGTTCATTCGCACTATTGCTGTGACCGGCAGCGTCGCGTACGGCAGTGCGGACAAATGGGATGATATCGACCTGTTCATTGTGACGGAGCGGGACAGACTGTGGCTTTCAGTCCTGGTGGCGCTGATTCTCGTTAGAATTACCAAAATGCTTCGTCTGAGACCTCCGCATCTACTCTCCATCTGTCTCAGCTATGTGCACGACGAGCTCGGTTTCGCGCTTGACTCCTCACGCAATCGTGTCAATCCACTCTTTGCCAGAGAGCTTCTCATGGCCAAGCCAGTTCTCGGAGAGGATCACTACAGAAAGATTCTTGAGAGAAGCGACTGGGTCGGTGAGATCTACGCCAGACCATATCAAGCCAAGATTCACAGAATGCAGCGCGAGGCGCGCAGCGAGAAAGAGGGCTGGGCATTGTTTTTGTTCTTCTCGGACTGGGCAGAAGGCATTGTGTTCATCTTCCTTAGTCGCTATCTCAGGGTCCGGGCCTATCTGACGAACTTGAAGCTGAAATCACAGGGCGAAAAACTGCGCCTGTTCGAACCCAGAATCAGTTCCAGGTCTTGCGTCTATACCTCAAACTTCTACAAATGGCTTCACGCTCTATGGGGTGAATGAGAACGCAACTCGACTGCCTTCTTGTGTTCCCATACGTGCTGAACGACGACCCAACCCAGAAGCGAGCACGTAGCCCATTTCCTCCTCTAGGCTTGATGTACGTGGCATCCTCCCTTCGAAATGCGGGGTACAAAGTCAGAATCCTCGACTGCACCTTCATGTCAGACATCTCCGAAGCCGTACGTGCGATTCGAGAAACTGATGCGCGGTACATAGGAATCCATTCCATGATCACGCTGACTGGAAAGGCAGTCGCCTTGGCAAAAGCAGCCAAATCTTGTGGAAAGACAGTGATCTACGGCGGCCCCGATCCATCAACTGCGCCTCAAAAATACTTGAAGCGGGGATTTGGAGACTACGTGGTAATCGGCGAAGGGGAAAGGGCTGCGGTTGAGCTGCTTAGGGCACTTGACCGCGGAGAAATGCCGCTTGACATCAGAGGGTTGGCCTTTCTTGACGGGAACGGCTCGGTAATAACAACATCCGTGCGAGAACTAGAGCGGGACTTAGATTCCATGCCAATGCCGGCCCGCGACCTAATCGATAATGAGCAGTACAAAAACATCTGGCGTGAAGACCATGGCTACGCGCTAACCTCGGTAATGACAACTCGCGGATGCCCCTACGGATGCTTCTTCTGCAGCGAGAAATTGGTCTTCGGAAGGCGTTACACAGTACGTAGCGCCGTGAACGTAGTCACGGAGCTTGAGGAAATCATACGCGACTATGGATATGATAGAGTCTGGTTCGCCGACGACATCTTTCCTCTACGCAAGGACCGCACGATACAGATCTGCGAAGGAATCCTCAACAGGAGGCTGAGGTTTTCTTGGTCTTGCCTCGCCAGAGCCGATCTTGTTGACGAGGAGTCCTTGGCAGCGATGAAGGAGGCTGGCTGCGAGATCATTTTCTACGGCGTGGAGTCAGGTTCACAGAGAATGCTTGATGCAATGAACCGCATGATGACGATCGAGCAGATCATCACGGGTGTATCAGCAGCGAAGAAAGTTGGGCTTAGAGTTCATGCCTTTATGATGGTGGGCTTCCCAGGAGAAAACTATGAATCGCTAAAACAGACTATAGATTTCCTGAAGGGGCTGAACCCCGACGAGTTCAGCTTCACGGTCGCATACCCGCTGCCCGGCACGGAGCTGTTCCACATGGTTGAACCAATAGATGAGCGGCTAGAGTGGCGGGATCCAGCTGAGAACAGGCTACTCTTCAAGAGCAATGTCCCAGAATGGAGCTTAAGGTTCGCCGTGTGGAAGGCAAAATACGAATTCTACTTACATCGCCGAGTGCAACGAGGGCAGGGTTTGTTCCTCATCCCGCTGATCCTGTTCAGAAAGCCCACAGATGTCCTACTACAGCTCATAATTCCGAAGAAAGCTATGGAACCGAAGCTGAGCAAGTGCGCTGTGATGTCTCAAGTGATGGCGAAGCTACCGCGCTAGACATCAGATGAAAACTTGGTTACTCTAACTGTAGGTATTTGCGCGTACAACGAAGCGTGGAACATAGGCAACTTGCTGGAGAACATACTGCAATCTCAGGCTATGCCGGAAGATTCTGAGATTATAACCGTGTGCTCAGGCTGTGAAGACAATACGCCCGAAATCATACGGAAGTTCTCTGAGAAAGATTCTCGAGTAAGGCTCATCGAGGAGCCGCGCAGGGTCGGGAAAGCGGCCGCTGTGAATAGAATTCTCTCGGAGGCGAAAGGAGATAAAATCATCTTCATCTCAGCCGACGTAACGCCAAAACCGGGTTGCTTCAGTGGCCTAATCACAGCTATGAAAGACCTAGGCGTCGGAATCTCCTGTGGCAAACCTGAGCCAATTCAACGAGGCAGCCCCTTGGTCAGAGGCATCGTGGAAACCCTATGGGGATTTCACAACTGGCAACTGGAAAAATTGAACCATGCAGGTCTGCTTATGCATGCTAGCGAGGTCTTCTGCATTAGAGGAGGAATAGTGCCACAGGTTCCTCAAGGAACAGTCAACGACGACGCCTTTCTGGCAGTCGCCACAAAAGACATTGGATATAGCATCAAATATGTACCCAGCTCACGCGTTCAGGTCTACGGCCCCCAAAACCTAAGCGACTATCTGAATCAGAGACGGCGGATAATTGTCGGTCACTACCAAGTACGAAAGATCACTGGAAAATTCTCACAGTATCTATTCTACTCTCTGCTTGCAAAACCAAAGCCAACAATCGCTATGGTAGTCGAGTATTTTGTTATGGCACGAAGGCTAGGAGGCGGTCTAGCGGCCGCGTTCATAGAAGTGGTCGCAAACCTGCTGGCCCTGTCCGATGTCATTAGAAGAAAGTCTCACGCGGTATGGAGTATATCGCGCACAACAAAAACTGCGGCTGAACTGTGATGGCCTCGTTGACGAGAATCCGCAGACTGCTCTTCTTCTACCTCTTCAGAGACTTCGACAACAATACCTTTGACGCAGGCCTAGAATTCATGACCCTGCGCCCGGTTGAAGGCGGAAGGATTCTTTGCCAAGCAGCAACACTGAACATGAAAGGCGTAAGGCGCGACCGCTTTGTCGTAGAATCCTCAGACCGATCGATAGTGAACCTGCCCGGACGGTACATTTGCTACTGGGTCAATGACTGCGACGAGCGAGCATGGATCTACAACCGCACGTACCGTCGAGCAGAGGATGGAACCTATCATCACAGATCACCAGACGCAAAGAGCATCATCAAGTTCGACAAAGATGGCCTTGAGAAGGGCGCGGAAAACTTAGTTTCCAGTCCCAGAAGGTACTACGAGAAATTCGTGCGCCTACTCAGCTTCTAGCTGCCGGCTGTGAAGCACCATCATCAACGCTGCGACTGCGAGAAAAACTGTTGAAATCATGGCATAGACCGAGTAAACCAATGTGGCGGGGCTCGGTTCAAAATACCAGACAGCCTGAGCGGCTGTAAGGCCAAGAACTGGAAGCCACAGTACGAGCCAGAGCTTATCCCATCCCGACCTCAACGCATGTTTCCAATCTCGGGCGCTGATAAACAGAAATAGGAAGATAGCGAACCCTAGTATTTCTGACGCGATGGCCGCCTGAGGAACCCATTCAAACATTCTCAGGCCATCTTCGGAGAGCGTCAACGGAAATCGCAGAGGAATTTGGTTGGCGGTCAAGTCTCCAAATAGGGGATGCTGGATGACGGCAACGAAGTAGGGTGCGGCTTGTTTTCCGAACTTGTAGAAGAACGGGATCGATAGCAATCCTATCACGAGCCACGAATGTGAGATACCGTGATGCCCAAACAATGTCCCATAGGGTTGGCGTAGAAACAGGTCGAAGTCTGGCAACGCCCCCATAAGCAGGAGTAAGGGAATCGAAGGTCTGAGTCTCTGGTAGCGGCCTATCGCTTTGCCGAATACGTATCCCCAGACCATGTGGCTCGTTATCAGCATGTGAATTGCCTGTGTTGCGGAGGTTCCGTTCAGGCAGGCCGCGGTTGGCTTTGAGTTTTACGTCTCGTAATAGACCCCACAATGTTCGCAGTGCCAGTCTGCTCCCTTTGGTTCATACATCATAGGTCTGAAGCAGAGGGGACAGATGGCACCATTCAAGACTCGCAGAGGTCTGAGGTGGGGAGGAGCCCGTCTCTTGAGAATCTGGCCTAATGGAAGTCGAAGTGGAACTCGGCCATATTTGTAGACGGCGAAGCCTACAGCCAGCGTGACTGGAATAGTGATCAGCTCCAAGACGAGCAGAGAGAGGCTGCTCAAGCGAGGCGCAGGCGTCACGACAACAGTAGATGAGGCGCTGTCGTCTCCGTAGTGGTTTGCGTCCCCTTGCCACGAAGCCGTCACCATCCATGTTCCGTCGGTCATGGGCAGTAGGACGAAGGTGAAAGTGCCATTATCGAACGTACTGACGGCCTGCGTCTGCAGTGTGCCATTCGGATGCTTGATCTTGATGACAACCGGGATTCCCGCCATGGTTGGTGAGATGGCACCTGTGAAAACTGTGGGCGTGAAGTCTGTTAGATTGAGTGAGGATGGGCGAAGGTTGAGTTGCGTCACCACCTTCTCCACAAGGATGGCTCGTGATGCGGATGACGCAGGGTAATGGAATCCGTCCCCTTTCCAGAATGCGGCCGCCGAATAGCTGCCTGCTAAGTTCGGCTCCCAAGAATAGGTGAAGGCCCCGCTCTGGGATGTGGGGATAGTGACGTTTGCAGTTGACGTACTCGATCTTATCGTCAAGGTTATACTTGTGCTCGTTGTGGCATTGAGTTCGCCTGCAAAGGTTATCGACTGACCGTACGTGACTGATGTTGGAGAAGCGGTCAACATTATCTGGGATGCAAACTTGCCATTGCTTCCACCTTTTGTCGGAGGACTGAATCTCCAATCGATGATGGAGCCGGTGTCTATGCCGTTTGGAAACCTCTGCCAAGTTCGGTTATCATCCGAGGTATCGGTGAGTCTGGGAGTCGAGTCAAGAACGGTGCCCTCACTATTTGTCAGGGTAAGTGTGTCTCCTCTCCTGAGAAGGCTAATGCCCGGGAGGGTTATCACAAAGTAGCCTCCCGCGTCGACTAGGCTTGCGCTGCGGAGGAGCGTGGAGCTTCCACCCGCGCTCTGCAGGCGCCACCCGGATAGGTTGACGGTTGTGTTCGTGGGGTTGTACAACTCAACCCATTGTCTGCCCAGATCAGTTCCAGGCGGGTCCATCTCTGCTTCATTGATCAAAAGGTGCGTGGCAAGCTGCGCATATGCAGGCGGGATAAATCTCGTTGTTAGGTAGCCCAGTGCAACAATGATGAAAATAATGAGCGCAAACGCTCGAAGAGAATGCACACTGGGCCACTTCCATCCTCCCTAGCAGCAATGGAACCGATTTCTTAATCCTTTCCCGACTAGACCGAAGCCAGACACGACAAACCTGTCTTTGCCTTTGCGCGCTTGCTGTACTAATTGCGTGTCTGTACCACTAACCAATGTGTAGTACGCGTATCTCAGAGAGCCTGCAAGGCTAGGTAGGTCACATACATCAGGACTAGGCCGAGGATGACTGCAAACGGAAGCCCCGGGAACATGTCTCTCCCCTCTAGCATTTTGAAGCCAAGGTATGCCCCCAGGATTATTCCCACTGCAGCCGCCATGAACGGAGGCGGGCCAAAATTCATCATCGAATTGCTAGCAAGCATGGAGTAGAAGACCATATCCCCCATCCCAACAGTCAGGTCACCGTATGTGAAAACGGCGCCAGTGAACTCTTCAAGATCAGTGGACCGGGCCATCTTTCCTATGGGCCCCTTGTAAACCGCAAACAGGTCATACCCCGCGAGCGCCAGCAGGAGAGCGGCAGCAGTCATTGTTGGAATTGAAACACCCAGGAATGTCCCGGTCAAACCGCCAATCACCACTATCGCAGCGAGATGTGGCGGTCCCTTCGATTTGTAGATGGCAACCCCCAGCACAATAGTTGCGGCCAAACTGACAAGCAGCCAAGCATCGCCTAGAAGAGCTGAGGGCAAGGACCCTTCGTAGAGCGCACCATACCAGGTGAACAAGAAGAAGAGCAATGCGAGCAAGGCAAGGTTGATGAGGTATCTCACTATCCGCTTCAGGCCAAACTTCACGAATATGTACATCAATGTGCCCGTTGCAGCCATGAGAACGACAAAGATGCTTGCGTTGAGTGTCACCCCTCCGGTCGTTTCAGGGAAAATTGTGATCGGTTCGATGGGAGCGTTTGACGCTCGGAGCGAATAAGTTAGGATTCCGGCTAACGCAATAGACAGGATTTCCGGAATCAGATGTTTCGGCTGGGCTTTGAATTCCTTACTCAGCTCAGGTTCCCGCCATTTTCATTCTACAAGCGCTGCAAAGCTCGGCCCGTTTTCGGTCTGTGTCGCTAAGCCTTTCAGAGAAGTACATGACACAAGAAGAGTCAGAGCAGTGTCTCAGCCCTAACGTGTGACCGATTTCATGAATCGCCTCTTTTACGAGTCTCTGGTGAAACAGGTCTGGGTTCCCTTCGGAACCCACCTTCAGCCTATATGTTGAGATAATTGCCACCCTGCCGGGGCACCTCGCTTCTCCGAAGACGAAATTCATTCCTGGAACGTAGAGATCGAAGGCAGTGACCCCGAGTAACCTGCCCGCCTGCAAGCCCTCGGCATGTTTCTCAAGAGCGACCAACAGGCGTGTCGAATGGTACTGCTTGCGGTGTGAATCATATGAATCATTTGTGGCCAGCAGTGGCTCCTCATGCTGTATAGTGAACCATGGATACCGTGCTGCAATCTCCGGGCGCAGGGCATCCAACGGATATGTAAGTGTGGGGCCAACTTGTATCACTGCGAGAACCTCAGATCTCGTAACTCTCACCGGGGCGTGGTGGCACAGACTTAAGGCCCAGCTCGTTTGAAGCCCAGTCTGAGAGCCTCCTACAGTTTGGAACGTCTCCGTGAACTACGAAAACGCGCGTCTTCTTGTCCAGCTCCTTGAGGGTCTCCTCGAGTTGTGTCTTTCCGCCGTGTGACGAGAAGTCGAATTTCTCGACTCGGGCTTTCACTTTCCTTGTCTTCCCGTGCAGCATGTATCTACCTTCGTCCAGTAGGATCCTGCCCGGTGAGCCTTCTACTTGGTAGCTCACGAGAAAAATGCCATTCTCTATCTTGTTTGCGATATTTTCCATGTAGAATACTGAGGCGCCGCCTTTGAGCATTCCAGCCGGGGACACGATGACGCCCGGCGAGTGGGCTGCGCGGCGTCGATCATGCCAATTGCCAATTTGCGTTGACTCCTTCATGGCTCTCCGAAAGAGCTGTACGTCCCTCAATGAGTTCGGGTGCTCTTCGAGCATTCTGATAGCGTCGAGCGCCATTCCGTCAACAAAGACAGGGTAGGGGAAGCCGTGATGAGCCAGCATGCAGAGGATTTCCTGGGACCGCCCCACTCCAAAAGCGGGAACAAGCACTGTCCCGCCTCCTTCGACAACCTCTTTGCATGCCAACACGAAGTTTCGCTCAGCTTCTTCTCTGTTTGGGTGGTCTTCCGCAGCGTAAGTGCTCTCTATCACTATGGCATCGAGATCCTTGTATGCTCTGTCTGCTCCAGGAACTAGGTGAGTTGGGACCAAATTGTAGTCCCCTGTGTAAAGGATGCGTTTTCCATTGCTCTCCACGACTATTTGCGCACTCCCTGGTATGTGGCCAGCATTGACCATTGTAACATTGAGATCTCCCACTTTGAACGCGGAGTGGTACTCGACTGAGATTACGTGTTCCAGCATGCTCTCGAGGTCGATGTATTCGAACGGTAGGTAGTAGCCGCTGAGTTTGATCATGTCTCTGATGAGAACTTTGGTCAGCTTGAAGGTTGGCTCGATGCCGTACACGGGCAGCTTGGATGTATGAACGTAGAATAGCGGAATCAGCCCGCTGTGGTCGAGGTGTGCGTGCGTTAGGACTACGGCGCCAAGTTCCTTCGGGGAGACGTGTACAGGGAACCCGACTTCATGGTTTATCATAACTCCGTAGTCCATCAGGATTTGAGTTCGGCCGCCTTTCACGGCGAAGGCCGACCTACCTACTTCTTGGCATGCACCTAGGAATCGCAGTTGCATCCGTGATCAGCTAGTAATCTTCATTGTGCGCTTAACCGTACATTCCACGCAATGAACGGGCAGTCTGTTCCAGCCGTTTATCTATTTCTTCCTCTATGTCGCGGGCATCATACTCCAGGTCCTTCACGTCAACTTTCAGGCCGTAGCCTCTCGAAATGGCCCTGATCGCAGTCGCAGCCGCTTTCGGGTCCGCGTGGTTTGCGTTCGCATATGCGAGCACAGCTAGGGCTGGGAAACGCCGCTTCTCGAATTCCGCGAGCATCACGGCCAATGGCCCGTAAACGAACAACCCCGCCTCCAGCGTAGGGTGTTTCTTTATCGAATTCTTTCTCACGTAGCCACGGGTCGGGACGATTCTGACGCCGTCGGGCCCTGATTGGAGGCTTGAGTCAAGGCCTCCTACGAGCAGGGCGTCCTTGAATTTGTTCTCCATGGTCCAATGTGCCAAGGTACGGGCGAATTCGGCTTCTTCCGACCTATGCGGCGAGAACTCCAACTTGACCAGAACAATCTTGCCGGCTCGGTAAATCTCGAAGGGTGTAACCAGTCCAGACTCTGATGTCGCTATGAATGGGGGCGGATGCGCCACTTCAACGAAGCCTATTCTCTTGGCGTTTAG
Organism: uncultured Candidatus Bathyarchaeia archaeon; assembly: GCA_964649235.1. GTDB lineage: Archaea > Thermoproteota > Bathyarchaeia > 40CM-2-53-6 > 40CM-2-53-6 > FEN-987. Next base: position 6,723 of record CAZYOZ010000025.1, on the reverse strand, counting down.
TGCATGAACAAGATATGATACAGCGATATAGCCGGTTTCACCGACACCATGGAAACCTGTTATGAGCGTGGAATTACGTAATTTCGAGGTTTGCACTAGAAGGTTAACTGGCAAGCACTTTTCCTCAAGATGTATCCGAAAAGCTCACAGAATGACTTTCTTGCAGCGATAGCTTGGCAGGCGAGTATAATAACTTCGCGAGTGGGCAGGGCCTGGTTCTGAGAGGCTCATTCGCGGAAATCCGGACAGTGATCGGCCATTCACCGATCTCTATCGGCTTGGTGGAAATTCGAAATGAGAGGCTTGATCAAATTTCCATCAGAACAACGCTTATATGCCGCAGTTTTAATGCTGGAGATTTACTTGAGGTAACATGTTATGTCGAGTCTTGCTGGTCAACCAGTACTCATCCTGAAGGAAGGCTCTACTCGCAACAGAGGCCGTGACGCTCAGCGAGCAAACATCATGGCCGCTGTGATCGTTTCCGAAGTTGTCAAGAGCACTCTTGGCCCACGCGGAATGGACAAGATGCTCGTAGACAGCCTTGGCGATGTGACTGTGACTAACGATGGCGCAACGGTTCTCGACGAAGTTGATGTTCAGAACCCTGCTGCCAAGATGATTGTTGAAGTCGCCAAGACCCAAGACGACGAAGTCGGCGACGGCACAACCACCGCAGTCGTGCTCGCCGGCGAGTTGCTGAAGCGGGCTGAGGACATGCTGGACGACAATGTTCATCCGACGATAATTGTGTCAGGTTACAAGAAGGCCGCAGACCACGCCGTAAAGCTGCTGGATTCCTTGGCCGAACAAGTCAAGCTTGACGATAAGGCGGCGCTGAAGCGCGTCGCAATGACAGCCATGCACAGCAAGGGCCTCGGTGCAGCCCGTGAGCACTTCGCGGACATAGCTGTCGAAGCCGTTCAGCAGGTCAAGGAGAAGCGCGGGGACTCCTGGTACGCAGACACCGACAATATCCAGCTTGTGAAGAAGGAAGGAAAGAGCTTGCTCGACACGCAGCTGGTCCGGGGAATAATCGTTGACAAGGAAGTTGTACACCCTGGAATGCCCAAGCTCGTTAAGAACACGAAGATTGCATTGCTCGATGCTGCTCTGGAGATTGAGAAGACTGAAATTTCTGCCGAGATCCGGATCAACGACCCAGCCCAGATGAAGGCCTTCCTCGACGAAGAGGCTCGCATGATGAAGGAAATGGTGGACAAGGTCAAAGCTTCAGGTGCCAACGTTGTGCTCTGCCAGAAGGGTATTGACGACACAACGCAGCACTACCTTGCGAAAGAAGGAATCTTGGCAGTCAGGAGAATCAAGAAATCCGACATGGAGAAGCTGGCCAGGGCAACTGGCGGCAAAATTGTCACCAACCTGGACGACCTCACTGCATCTGACCTTGGCAAGGCTGAGCTTGTTGAAGAGAGAAAGATCGGCGACGACAAGATGGTCTTCATTGAAGGCTGTAAGGACCCGAAGTCTGTCAGCATACTCATCAGAGCCGGAATAGAACGCCTGGTCGACGAGGCGGAGAGGGCCATGAACGATGCCCTATCCGTCGTAGCGGACGTGGTTCACAAACCCAAGGTCGTGGCTGGAGGCGGCTCTATCGAAGCTGCCCTCGCAAAGCGGCTTAAGGATTATGCAAGTAAAGTAGGCGGCCGCGAGCAGCTCGCCGTTGAAGCCTTCGCTGAATCGCTAGAAATGGTTCCGAAAACACTTGCGGAGAACGCTGGCCTGGACCCCATCGATATCCTCGTTGAGCTACGTTCAGCCCACGCAAAGAAGGAAGGTTTCATCATGGGCGTCGACGTCTTCAAAGGCGGAGTCAAGGACATGAGAAAGCAGAACGTGATCGAACCCGTCCGCGTTAAAGAGCAGGCAATCCGGTCTGCAACGGAAGCTGCCTCAATGATTCTCCGAGTTGATGACGTGGTCGCGGCAGCCAAGCCACCTCCCACGCCCCCGCCGAGAGGCGGAGAGATGCCCGAATACTAAGCTAACCCAAGCCCTTTCACTTTCTTTCAACACGTTTTCTTGGAATTCCTAAGCGTAGACGGAGCGCTGCAAGATTGCACACGCTTAAAATATGGTTAGGTTGGGTTACTCGGACTGCTCCGGGCATGCTTGGGCTCCGGTAGAAGCTTCCGCTACCGAATATAGCCCGGTCAAGTCGTGTGACGCCGAGAGTATGTTGGCCTCTCGAGCTTGGAGAGAGCCAGCGACGCGGGTTCAAAGGCGACATGGTCGCTGAAAATCCCGCCCGGAGCACCAAACAGGTTGTCGATTATTTGCTTCAATTGTAGCCCCACCAGTGGGGACATTGAAAGAGTGTCACCACCCACGGTGACAGGCAGAGCACGCATTTCAGTCGATTTGGTAGCGCTAAGTGCGGCATCCTGTGGAACCGGCCGTATTGTCCGAGATCGAGCAGACGGCACGTAATGCCGCTTCTTATATACGAATTAGACAGCATTTCTTGGGTAACAGCTTAGGAATCTTTGGGTCCGTAACTGTGACAGACGCCGAGGGTTTGTGGAAGTGCTTCATCGAGTTGGCAAATCGCCATGATGCAGACGGAATTCAGGAACTTTTGGCGGACGATATGACGTATTTCAGCCCATTCATGGGCCCGGGCCAAAGGGACAAGATGGGAATGCGAAGCTTTCAGGCCGGTTTGTACACTGCGTTTCCCGACCTAACCTACCATGTCGAGCGTGTGCTCTCACAAGGAGGAGTCGTTATGGCGGAATGCTTAGTGACAGGAACCCATACAGGAGATTTGTTCGGCATTCCTGCGAGCAACCGCAACGCCTCCGTTCCGGTTGTGTTCGTGCTCGATATTGTGGAAGGAAAATCCGCAAACTGTCATCGTACTTCGACACGGCTGAGATGATGCGTCAACTCGGCATCATGAAATGAGCTACCTACCCCAACTGCCTAGGCTTCTTAGGAGTCTAGCTGTAAGCTCAGCACAGACAGGAGCCGGCCGCAAGAAGAGACATCAAGAGATTCTTCTGGATCATGAACCTCGGGCAACGGAGGCCGCCGCGATTAAGGCTTGGTCAGTCCTTCAGGGCTTCGGTTGCACCCGGGAAGCTTTTTGAGGGAAAGCAGGTAGAAAACAATCCGCGGGGCCCGTAGCTCAGCCAGGTTAGAGCGACAGAGCCAGGCGTCGACGCTCATATTCGCAGTAGGAGAAACCTGCTGGTCGAGGGTTCGAATCCCTCCGGGCCCACCACTTTCATGGGTTGAGAAGAAAACGCACAAAACCGTCGACACAAACGGCATGGCATGAATCATGATTACTTCTTGCCTGTGACCGCCAAACTTTGGCCGTACAAAGCTTTAGCATAGGCCAATGTGTCGTAGAAGGTGCGAACTCTTGCCGCTTTGCCCTCACGTAGGCTCCATACTCGGACAATATGGCTTTCATACCTGACCCCGGTTGCCTTTGCATAGCCTCGCGCATGGACAAACTCGATAACGTCGTCACCCTTAGTTATCCAATCGATGAAATCCCACTTCTCATATTTCAGATTCTCAAGTGAGGCTCTCAGGCATCTCAAGACTTCCTCATGCCCTCGAAACGTGCCCGCCCATGGAAGCAGGTCAGGTGGTCCCGCGACCCACCATTCAACGTCATCTGCTAGGCTGTTCATGAACCTTTGAATGCTGGTTTGAGTGCTGCCATCTTCAGCTTCTAAGCGCTTCACGATGCTCAAGTTTTCCTCTTCGCTCATAGTCTAATCAGACTCTGCCGACGAGTCGTTCAGCGCAACCTTGCTGTAAGTGCTTCGAATAGAATATCTGGCTCATTAGCTGTATTTGCCTTATTCTAGTGGCCACCGGAATGACGCCCGAGCTGGACCCGCGACGAGCAAGCTTTTGGTCGGCTCTCCTAGCCGCAATACTATTCGGTATGAGCACGCCCCTTGCAAAAGGGCTGCTTAAGGACATCTCGCCACAGGTTCTGGCCGGTCTTTTCTACATTGGGTCGGGCGTTGGCCTAGCTTTGTTGATGCAGTTGCTTCGCAGAAGAGCGATTTCAGAGGAGGCACCTCTCAGGCACAACGACGTTCTCTGGCTTTGTGGAGCTGTGCTGTTCGGCGGTGTTCTTGCTCCGGTCCTTCTTCTTACTGGCCTACAACAGACCCCCGCTTCAGACGCATCCTTACTTCTGAATTCAGAGAGCGTCTTCACAGTTGTATTGGCGTGGATTGCATTTCATGAAAATCTTGGCCGAAGATTCACCCTGAGTGTGGGGGCTATCCTCTTCGCAAGCGTGCTCATCTCTTGGCAGGGATTTTCGCTGGGAGGCAGTGTTGTAGGTCCCTTCGCTGTTGTTGCCGCATGCCTGAGCTGGGCGATCGATAATAATTTCACTCAGAAGGTTTCTGCGGGTGACCCGGTTCAGATCGCAGCCATCAAAGGCCTTGCCGCTGGAAGTGTCAACTTGTTCTTGGGTGTGTACTTAGGGAGCCCTTGGCCTAACACATTCTTTCTGGGAGCTGCCTTAATCATTGGGTTCTTCAGCTATGGTCTCAGCCTTGTGTTCTTCGTGTTCTCGCTGCGAACCCTTGGAACTGCCCGAACCGGCGCCTACTACTCCACAGCCCCATTCATCGGAGCAATTCTATCGCTGATACTGTGGCGGGAAAGTGTCACCGCTATTTTTGGTGTGGCCTCAGTCGCTATGGCGGTTGGCGCTTGGCTTCTCATAACTGAAAGACATTACCATTTTCATATTCACGAACATCTCGTTCACGTCCATCGCCATGTGCACGATGAGCACCACCAGCACGGACACAGTCCAGATGCCCCGCCGGGCGAACCGCATAGCCACCCACACGAGCATGTCGGACTCACTCATTCGCATCCCCATTACCCGGATGTCCATCATCGCCACTCACACAAGCGAAAAGCGACGAGAGAAAAATCTGTCTAAGACAATCACGTCTAGTCTAGAACTTCGAATGGAGATTTCGAGCCTTGAATATCGGGAGTTCGAATTCCTCCGGGCCCACCATTTTGAAGTTCGAAACATTTTTCGCGGCATTTCGATGATAGCTTAGACCGGATTTTTTCGCGTATCGAAAGAGCTCTAAGTCTCAATAATTGTTAGTTGTCGGCGGAATCCTTGCATGAGAGGACTAGCTTGGCTAGAGGAAGATTGGTTAAGCGGAGAGGGGAGTCTCCTCAACTCAAGAGATTGAAGACCAGAGTTCGGAATCTCGAGGGCAGGCTTGCTGAGTCTGTTCCGAGGACCCACCTGGAATCTCTCAAAGCAAGTCTGGAAGGCAAGATTGCTAATCTGGAAGACAGGCTAGCCGCCTCTGTACTGAAAGAAGAAGCCGATCTTTTGCAGTCCAGATTGAAGGACATAGAGTCCAAACTGGCTGAATCCATCCCTAAGCGTGAAGCTGAAGCTGAGCTTGAGAGCGCCACCTCGAAGCTACAAAGAGAGATGGAGCAGCTCAGGAAGAAGCTTGCAGCGTCCCTGCCTAAGGCTGAGGCAGATGCGGCCAAAGCAGAACTTCTAGACAAGATGGCGAAGCTCGAAGCGAAACTGGCTCAGTCGGTGCCAATAGGCGAAGCTGAACGGCTGCGCGCCGAAGTCGAGGAACTCGAGAATAAGCTGGCTGCCTCTAAGTCGGAGGTGGACTCTCTACACGCAGCGGTTACACAACTGCAGGATAGATTGGCAGAGTCGACACCGAGAGTCGAGTCAGAAGCCAAGGTCAGTGAACTTGAGACCAAGCTTTCAGGTACAAGACGGGATCTTGAAGTGGCCAGCGCCACGATCGAAGACCTCGAGGGGCAGCTTTCCCAGTCCTCCGCCAAGATCGATGAGCTTCAAGGCAAGCTATCCAACTCAGTACCGAGAGCCGAACTTGAAACCATCAGGGGTGAACTACGATCAGAAATCGCCGGTCTCGAAGGTAAGTTGGCTCTGTCGGTCCCAAGAAGCCAAGCAGACGAACTGAGAACTATGGTCGCTGAGCTTGAGGGGAAGCTTTCACAATTCAAGGGCGAGACGGAAGCATTGAAGGAAAAGCTTGCGGGATTGGAGTTTCGAGCGGCTAAGGCTCAAAGGGAGCTTGAGGCTGCGAGGAACCGCATTAAGGAGTTGGAGGCCGCTGCGGCTAAGCCACCAACAGAAGAGAGGCCTTCAGAACCTGTAGGTGGATAGAACTATGCTGCAACGATGGCCATGATGGAAAGCATTCCTAGCGTCTAGATTGTCAGCATTTTCATTAACAGTTTATGACTTACCAGTGTCATGGCGCTTTCATGCTGCCTCGTGACTTCGTTTCCTTTTCTTTCTAACGTCTAGAGCCTGGCAATTCGGTTATGAGCTTGTCTATAGAGGCACAGAGCAATTCATTGACCGCTTGCTCTTAACGTTCATTTTGAGGCCAGCGAGAAGCAAGTCGAGACATGCGATCATCAACTGTCTGAATGGGCATAGAAAGCCGAAGAGCTCTTTCAATGTGAATCGTCTCGTCCGCTTGGGCACAGCCACAAGTATTGGGTCACCTTTTATAGTAGCCTTGCCCGTTGCGCGGGCAGTATACTGGAGATCTTACCTGCATGGATGGTAGGAGGGCCGTCAGGCCCGTGCCGACTATCGCGGCGAGTATTATCTTTCGTATAACTAGCTGTCTCTTATACACATCTCCGAGCCCACGAGACAGGCAGAAAACTCGTATG
>CAZYOZ010000024.1:0-26107 GCA_964649235.1 uncultured Candidatus Bathyarchaeia archaeon | reverse complement strand
CCGACCATGGCTAAAGGTGAAAGAATGCTCGGCGTTGCCAATACAGAACCCTCTACAGGCTCGGATGCAGCAGCTATCACCACTCGTGCTGTTAGACAGGGCGACCAATACCTGTTGAACGGGGAAAAGCAATTCATTACCGGGGTAGATGAGTGCGGAGCCTTCTGCTTGTTGGCAAAAACTGACCCGGATAAGGAAGCAAGAGGAGTCAGCATGTTCCTTGTCGAGACTGACAGGTCAGGAGTCGAGAGATACAACCTTGATGCGCTGGGCTGGAGGTTGTTCTCGTTTGGCGGAATTGTGCTCAGGGATGTCAAAGTGCCTGCGAGTAATCTGATTGGAGAAGAGAATCGTGGTTTCTACTATGTCATGGAGACATTCGACCTGATGCGAGCCCTCATTGCCGTATGGTGCATAGGTATGGCCGAAGGCGCGCTGGAGGAGAACATCGAGTATTCAAAACAGCGGACTGCTTTCGGACGGCCAATAGGAAAGTACGAATCAGTGCAATCCCGGATTGTTGAGGGTCATACCAAACTTGAAGCTGCGCGGTTGCTGTGTTACCGAACGCTCTGGCTCAAGGACAGAGGACAGAGGATCACAAAAGAATCAGCCATGATAAAATGGTATTCGCCTGTTGTAGCATTTGATGTGGTGAATGATTGCCTCCAAAACCGAGGCGCCCTAGGCTTCACAACAGAATGCATGGACGAGTACAGGCTGCGGGAGATTCGTGGCGCAATGATCGGCGACGGCACGACCGACATCAACAAAATCGTTGTCGCACGAGAACTCCTGGGCCGAGAGTTTCTGCCGTATCGCTAAACACTCAAGCAGTGCAAGAAAGAAGGTTCTGCCTATTTCCCTTCTGTAACGATTGTCGTTAGGGTCGAGCGTATCTTGTCAAGCCTGCGTACCTTCCAAGTTATTACTTCCTTCAGCCGATCCATCGAATCTGTTTCGATTTTCGCGACTATATCATAGACCCCATACACAAAATATGATTCTTTGACTTCCGGAACTTCTCTTAGGAGCTTCAGAACCTCTGTTTCTGCACCCGCGTCAATGTTCATAAACACGAAGGCCTTTGGCATCCAGCACACACCGACACAGACTACTGCGGATGACCATTATGAGATTATCCATAGCAGGCGCAAGGCACCCTGGAGAAGCGTAAGCATGTCTGCCAAACCCGAATTCTTGGTTGCTCGCATTGAGGAACTGATTCGAAGGCGGACGTCCACTGACCGGAGAATGGGGTATGCCTGGATGATCGTCCCACTCTTGCCGATATTGGTCGGGATCGTTCTTGCAGTTTCATTTGTTGGGATAATTCTGTCCGCAATTCCAAGAATGACAACAATTGAACAAACGGGAACGTTCCCCCAACCAATTGCGGAGCTATTTTCCTTGTACTTGTTCGCAATTGCTTCCTTCTTCGTAGTAATGGTTCTCGGATCCTTTGCTCTATACTACTTTATCGACCGGAGGAATGCCCATTTCAATCGCCAGAAACAGTTGTTCCGAACAGTTGCAGAGTATCTTGAATCGAGAGCTGCCATAAAGGTGGGCGAGAACGTTTCGACTCTGTCGTATATCCTTGATGATGCGGCCGTCGAAGAGCAAGACAGGCCTGCAGGGGTTTGGGCAGTCCTCAATCTCTTCGTCACACCGATTGTCAGCCTCTTCGTGGCATACAGTCTGACACAGGACTTCCGTGGACACGAGCAGAGACAGCAGCGATACGTATCAGCGCTGGCAGCAGCGTTCGGCGATGTGGGCCTGACATCCCTCACGTTCCCGACACAGACAACTCGTGGAAGAGACCCCTTGCTCTATGTGGTACTGACGGTCATCACGGGAGGCCTCTTCTGGGTGTACTGGTTCTACACGATTTTGCGTGACTACAACAACCACTTTCGAGCTCAAGCTAAGATTGAGGATGACATGCTTGCGACGCTGCGGCCGAAAACGCTGACGGCGACCTGCGCAACTTGTGGCGGTTCAGTTCCCGAAAACGCGAAGTTTTGTCCCTTCTGCGGCCGGTCCCTCTAGTGTCAGGTGACTTTGGTTGACGTACGCTCAGGAGTTCAGAGCAGTTCTTCGAAGAAACAAGTTACTCTTCGGCGTGATCACACTAGTCTTCGTATCCGTCCTCGTTGCCTCAGCATTCATCTCCTACGCGGTTCTTGAAGTGTCGCCTGCGCTTGCGGACAACATCATGCGGTTCGTTGCTTCAGCGCGCGGCTTCACAGCCTTGCCTCCGCCCTTCGACCTCTTCAAGCTAATCTTTCTGAACAACATTGGACATTTTTGGAATCCATTTCGGGTCTGGGTCTGGATCCCTTTGGTTGGGGCTCTTAGCCTAGGTTACGAGCTTCTCCTCAACGCTGTGCTCATTGGCGGGGTTGCATCTCTGGTCAGCATAACCAGAGGCCCTGCATATGCCGCAGTCGGACTGCTGCCGCACGGCGTGATCGAGATTCCGGCATTCATAATGGAGTTCGTTGCGCTTGCACGTTGGCACGTGACGGCAACGCGCCTGGTACATGAGAAGATGGGTGGTCGGTCTGTTGATCGACCGCTCCTCATGAACGGGCTAAAAGACACCGTGGTCCTGTCTGTCATATCTGTGTTGCTGTTTGCGATTGCTGCGTATGTTGAGTCATATATTACGCCTAGGTTGCTGGGGTTGGCCTAAGCGAATTCGTAGACTATCTGCACATTGACTGTGACTTGAAGAGTGCCGGGCTGAATGGGTGTTGCCTGACCAATAGCCGTCTGCTTCTCGAAAACAGGCACGACCGCGTAACCAGGGTTGACGGATATCGGCCCAACCAACGAGAGGCCCAAAGCCCCGGCCATCGACTTCGCTTTGCTGTCAGCGTCGCGAAGAGCCAGCTGCATAGCGTCCTTCTCCAGCTCAGCGTACTTGGCGTTTGATAGGGTGAAGATTATTCCCTGAACTTCGTTAGCCCCAGCAGAGACTGCAGCGTCGAGCGCCTTGCCGACTAGGCTGAAGTCGCTCACGGTAACTTGAATGGCATTACGCGCTGAGTATCCAATGATTTGGGCAGGCACCGTCTGGTCTGGTTTGCTCTCATAGATCGGTGTCAATGAGTACGATATGGTTGCAATTGAATCCTTGCTAATTCCGAGCCCTTGAAGCGTATCGAAAACCCTCGACATGATGACGGCGTTCTCAGCTGTAGCATCTGCCGCGGATGTCGCCTGTGTTTGAACTGCTAGCAGCAGGAGAGCTTGGTCGGGTGCGGATGAAACCGTGCCCACACCACTCACCTGTAGTGTCTTGGTTGTGGCAGGCTGCTCAGAGACGGGTGCGAATGGCCAAGCAGCGGCAATAGCACTGATAAGGACTATCGCCACAATCGCAATTGCAGCTAGGTAGTAGATTCTTCGTCCACCAGTTTCACTCAATCATCTTGCACCTCCTTTTCGCAGCTAGACATGCGCCGTAGCAATAACCTCAAGGTTTTGAACATGTTGTCCAGAGATTAGAACATGTACAAACTGAGCATACTAGGGCTCCTGAAAGTCTTCCAGTCTCCGCAGCCGCTAGTTGAATGAACAGGTACGCGGTCAAATCCGCGAATTCCCAAGGTATTTTCATTACGGTTTAAGGTCGAAATCTTATCTGCGGACATGGTCGATAAGGCCGAAGAACCGTGGTTCAGAGTTGTTCAAGGTTTTCCTGACAAGCAGGGTCGTGGAACGAATATCACGTGACGTGAATAGACCATACGAACGCATTGGACTGCTGATGGGCATGCTAGAGAATCGGTCCCTGTGGGTTAACGACATAGTTGCAGGCGGAAGCGAGATGAGCGAAGTGTCCTGCGTTTTCCCGCCACATCGCCTTGCTCAGGTTGCCAATGACATCGTTGAGGGCAGGATACAAGGCCGGATTGTGGGCTGGTACCATTCGCATCCGGGCCACGGATTATTTCTGTCGCAGACCGACTTGGATACACATATGCGGTTCTACCAGTTTACCCCGTATGCGATTTCACTGGTTGCCGACCCAAAATCAGAGGAGTTCGGCATCTGGATATATGAGAATGGAATCGGCGTGGTTCAGCTTCCTGCGAATTACATTCACATCATTTAGCCCGTCTTTTCAGGTTCTTGGCTTCCTTCACTATGAGCCTATGGATCGTGGTGACTGAGGGAATCCTGACGTCACCTAGTCTCTCAGTGGTTTGGGTCCAAAGCTCTTGCAACAGGGTTTCTGGATAGCCGCGGCGTCTGTATTCGATCACCTGCAGAAGGATATCCAAGGCATCGGCGGCATGAACGATTCTAGATTCTAGGGTGCGGTTAGCTTCAAATTCCGCTTGAAGCTGCAGGTAAAGTCTGCTCAGTCTTCTCTCCTTGATGTTTTGTATAAGGTGCTTCGAGGCCGAGCGCTCAAGTTCCGCTTTTATGCGTCCACCGCGCCTTCCCAGGTACTCTAGGTATGCTCTGCTTATGTCAAAGGTCAAAGATTCCGCCATGTCATGAAAGACTGCCAGTCTAAGAACACGTTCTACATTGACGCGAGCCCCTCTTTCATTCTCAAGGTCGGCTATCAGCAGCGAGAGCACACAAGTCGAATATGAATGGTCAGCAACAGATTCGACGTCTGGTAGAGACACGCCGTGGCTGATCCAGCCACTTCTGGGAATTATCTTCATTCTGCCGATGTTCAGGAGGAACTTAAGGAAGGTCCTGGCCTCCGTTGATTGACATGAAGTGGCGACAACAAGAGTTATGGCTTTGGGCCTTGCTCTTGGCGCCAAAATCGCCGAGTTGCTCCTCGTGAAACGTGTTGCCAGCGCTGTTTTCGTAATCGCAATCTATGCGTTGACAATTGCGACATTCTGGGGGGCGGGTGTTCACACCATCACTGTCTACCCGTACAAGGACAGCTACAGCTGGGAATCTGTTCCGTACGCAAACAACGGTGGGTCAAGAAACTTTGAGATAACGTCCTACAACAGGCCGCCGAATAATATGCGAGGATGGATGGCGTTCAATCTGTCCACCTTACCCCAAGATGTGTTGGTGTTTGCCGCGAAATTGAGTCTGAGAATATGGCACAAGACAACGGTAGACCAGCGGCTTGGAACGGGGGACGCTACTGGACGCGTATACGGAGTGTACCGTCTAACTCAACCTTGGGGGGAGTATAATGTAACTTGGGCGAACCAGCCCGCGTACACCCAGGAGGATCACGCGACGGCCATGGTGCCATCCGGGCAGGGAGGATTTGAGGGCCCGCTACTCTGGATGGAGTGGGATTTGACTGAGATAGTGAGGGATTGGTTGTCGGGGGCACCGAATCATGGAATACTAGTGAAAGACATGCAGGAAAATGCTTCAACGCTGTATTCAACACAGTTCTTCACTCATGATAGGCTCGATGAGAATCACTTCCCGAGGCTGCTCGTAACCTACGTAACACCTACCTCAGCCGCCGTTCTGATCGCTGTCTTGGCGCTAGAGACCGTTTTTATCTTTGGTCTATGGCGCAGAAATGTTAGTCGCGGCAAGTAGTAGTAGGGTTGCTGGACTTGGGAAGCCTAGTTGAAGGCGCAAGAAACGCGGCAGAAGTTTGTATGAACGTCGGGCCGGGAGAACGTGTCCTGATAGTGACAGATCGGGAGACAGTTGAGGTAGGGCAAGCGATTGCTGATGCCGCAGAGCAGTTGACTCACGGGAACGTGAAGCTGCTCCTGCTCGAAGACTATGGTCCGCGACCAGCAAAGGAACTACCGAAAGCGGTTCTCGATCTTATGCCCTGGGCCAACGTAACGTACTACGCAGCGCAGAGTAAGCCTGGGGAACTGTCAATTAGACAGCCGTTCATTCGAACAGCCATCAAGTATGCTCGCCACGCCCACATGCCAAGCGTCACAAGAGAGCTCATGGAAACAGGCATGTGCGCCGATTACCGAAAAATCTCGAATCTCACCAAGAAAGTAGAGGCAGCTGTTAGGAATTGTCGTAAGGCACGCGTAACCAACCCGAAGGGAACTGAGTTGGAAGTCGAATTCAATTCTTCGTGGAGATGGAAGGTAAGCGACGGCCTTTACTGGGAGAGGGGGATGTGGGGCAATCTCCCGGACGGGGAGATTTTCACGGCTGCTTTCAGGGCTAACGGTAGAATGGTGATCGACGAATTGGGCGACTGGTTCAGCCCGAAGTATGGCGTCATTTCGAAGACGCCTGTCATTCTGCAGGTGAGTGATTCTAGGGTCGATTTGACCTCCGTTACATGCACCAACGAGCAACTGCGCAGGGAGCTTGTTGAATACCTGAGAACCGACGAGAACAGCAACAGACTGGGTGAGTTCGCAATCGGCACAAACACCTTCCTAGATAAGTTGACAGGCAACCTGTTGCAGGATGAAAAGTTCCCGACAGTACACTGCGCGTTCGGCGACCCTTACCCCGACGAAACCGGAGCCGATTGGCAGTCGAAGACGCATGTAGATGGAATAAGTCTGAAGTGCAGTATCTGGATCGATGGCCACAAAATCATGGACGAAGGTCGCCACCTCATCGGCTAGCTGAAGTCTTCCTTAACGTCTGCGCGAAAAATCAACGAAAGCAATAAGTAACAACCTTAGAGTATGAACCGCCCTCGCAGTCTCTCAGAAGGAAACGATCTTGTCCGGGTTCAAGCCAGGAATAATCGAACGCGTCGCAGGACCAGTTGTGGTCGCATCGCACATGCTCGGCGCCCGAATGTACGAACTCGTTAAGGTTGGCAACGCCGGCCTCATTGGCGAGATTATCCGAATCCAAGGCGACACCGCAACGATCCAGGTGTACGAGGAGACAACAGGCATAAGACCGGGCGAGGCGGTCGAACGGACTGGGAACCCGCTCTCGGTGGAACTCGGCCCTGGCCTAATCAACCAGTTCTTCGACGGAACACAGCGCCCACTTCCCATACTCTTGGATAAGGCTGGGGCATTCATCCGCAGAGGCATTAGCGCCCCCGCTCTAGATCGTAAGAGGAAATGGGAATTCAACCCGCTCGCCGCGAGCGGTCAGGAAGTGACAGGGGGCGACGCCCTCGGCGAAGTGCAAGAAACTGTACTGGTCAAACATCGTATACTGGTCCCGCCCTATGTTCGAGGCAAGATTAGATCCGTCGCGCCCAAAGGCCAATACACCCTGGAGGATTCCGTTGCGGAGGTGGACACGGGCAAGGGTACTGAGAAGCTCTACATGGTGCACTCCTGGCCCGTACGTGTGCCTCGACCGAGCCGCGAGAAGGTTCCATCAGACAATCCCCTCACAACGGGGCAGAGAATCATCGACTTCTTCTTCCCCATCGCAAAAGGTGGAACAGCAGCGATTCCTGGAGACTTCGGCACCGGCAAAACTATCACACAACACCAGCTTGCCAAGTGGGCTGACGCGGAGGTAATAGTCTACGTAGGTTGTGGGGAGCGCGGAAATGAGATGACCGAAGTTCTGGAAACCTTCCCGGAACTGAAGGACCCGCGATCAGGACAACCGCTGATGGAGAGAACGATTCTCGTTGCAAACACCTCGAACATGCCCATCGCTGCCCGGGAAGCAAGCATGTACACTGGCGTAACATTGGCAGAATACTTCCGGGACATGGGTTATGATGTTGCGCTGATGGCAGATTCAACTTCACGCTGGGCAGAGGCGCTGCGCGAAGTCTCCGGGCGCCTTGAAGAGATGCCCGGCGAGGAAGGCTACCCCGCCTATCTCGCATCACGCCTTTCTGAGATCTACGAGAGAGCTGGCCGCGTGAAAGTCGTTGGCAGCGATCCAAACAGGCTTGGCTCAGTTTCCGTGGTCGGCGCTGTCTCACCATCTGGCGGTGACTTCTCTGAGCCAGTAACCCAGAATACGTTGAGGATCGTCAAGGTGTTCTGGGCACTAAGCAAACCACTTGCTGAACGACGACACTTCCCCGCAATCGACTGGTTGACCAGCTATTCATTGTACCTTGATTCATTGGAGGACTGGTACGGGAGCCACATAGGACCAGAGTGGTCTGCTCTACGCAAAGACGCAATGGCATTGCTCCAGCGGGATGAAGAGCTCCGCGAGATCGTCATGCTCGTCGGACCTGACGCCCTCTCTGAAAGTCAAAGGGTGATTCTCGAAGCGGCACGCATGATCAAGGAAGACTTTCTGATTCAAAGTGCGCTTCACCCTGTGGACAGTTACTGTTCTCCTGAGAAGACATTCCGCATGATGTCGCTCATCATGAAATTCCACGATGAGATGAAAGATGCAGTTGAGAAAGGGATTTCCCTTCAGCGGGCGCTTGAATTGCCTGTCAAAGATGAGATTGCTCGCGCAAAGATACACCCTTCGGAGACTTTTGATGGTCTTGCAAGAGAGCTTGACATGAAGATTAACCAGCAGTTCGATGCGCTGTCAACAGAGAGTCTAGGAATCGCGAGATGAGGATAGATACATGTCCGTTGTGGTAAGGGAGTATTCGACCGTCAATCAGATCTCTGGCCCACTGCTGTTCGTTCAGGACGTGAAGGGCGTCGGGTTCGGAGAGCTGGTCCGAATTCGAACACCAGCGGGCGAGGAGAGAAGAGGCCAAGTCCTAGAAGTCCGCAGCGACATGGCCGTCGTACAGGTATTCGAAGGCACATCCGGCCTGGATGTTTCCACAACTAGCGTCCGCTTCCTGGGCGAAACCGTCAAGCTACCGGTCTCCGAGGACTTGCTTGGAAGGATCCTAGACGGGAGTGGCAACCCCATTGATGGTGGTCCCAGAATAATACCTGAAGACTACTGGGATGTTCATGGCGCCCCGATCAATCCCTATGCGCGAACCTACCCACGTGAATTCATACAGACCGGAATTTCAGCCATCGATGGAATGAACACGCTAGTCCGAGGGCAAAAGCTACCACTTTTCTCAGGCGCTGGACTGCCACACAATCGAGTTGCAGCCCAGGTCGCCCGCCAGGCCAGAGTCAGAGGCACAGGCGAACCATTCTCAACGGTCTTCGCCGCAATCGGAATTACGGCAGACGAGGCTAGATTCTTCCGAGAAGACTTCGAAAAACAAGGCGCATTCGAACATGTAACCATGTTTGTTAACCTAGCTGATGATCCCGCCATCGAAAGAATTCTGACCCCGCGAATGGCCCTTACAGCAGCGGAATACTTCGCTTTCAAATTGGACATGCATGTGCTCGTCATTCTAACAGACATGACGAACTATGCTGAAGCGCTCAGGGAGATCTCCGCGGCAAGAGAAGAGGTGCCGGGGAGGAGAGGTTACCCCGGATATCTCTACACTGACCTGTCAACAATCTATGAGCGAGCCGGTCGCGTCCGAGGTGCCAAGGGCTCAATTACGCAGATGCCAATTTTGACAATGCCCCACGATGACATAACACACCCCATTCCCAACTTGACCGGCTACATCACGGAAGGCCAGTTGATTGTTGACCGCGGCCTTCACAGGAAGGGCATCTATCCCCCAATCGACGTTTCGCCATCCCTGTCCCGACTCATGCGTGAGGGAATAGGCAAGGAGAGAACCCGACAAGACCACAGAGAGGTTTCAGACCAGCTCTACTACGCCTATGCGGAAGGAAGGGCCTTCAGAGACCTTGTCGCCGTCGTTGGCGAGGAGGCATTGTCTGCTCGCGACAAAATATACCTAAAGTTCGCGGATGACTTCGAAAAGCGATTCGTAGGGCAGGAGGAGTATGAGAACCGTGACATTGAACAAACCCTGCAGATTGGCTGGGACCTGTTATCGGCGCTTCCAGAAACCGAGCTCAAGCGTGTCGACCCTGCCACAATCAAACAGTTCCATCCGAAGTACAGGACGGGAAGCTGATTGCCCGAACTGATATCGGGCATTCACCCCACTCGAATGGAACTGCTGACGCTTCGTAAGCGTAGAACCATAGCCGAGAGAGGCCGGGACCTCCTTCGAGAGAAACTGGACGCTCTGATGATTGAGTTCTTCCAGTTTGTTCGAGAGATTTCGACGCTGCGCGCCAAAGCCCAAGAACTCTTGATTGAAGCCTACAGCAATTTCGTTACGGCCCAGATGGTCATGGGGTATTTGAAACTCGAGCAGACCTCTGTCGGCGTCGAGGATAGATTCACTATAGAGTCCAAGAGCCGAAACGTCATTGGCGTCACAATTCCCTACATCCAAGTGAGCATTAAGCCTCTCACAGGATTCCCCTACAGTGTGTATGACACATCGATACGGCTGGATGAAGCCACTCTGAAAATGGCTGAAGCGATCAAAGCGGTGGCTGAACTCTCCAGCGCCGAAGCCGCTGTCAGAAAACTCGCTCAGGCCATCGCAGCCACCAAGAGGCGCGTGAATTCACTAGAGTATGTGATCATTCCCCGAATGCTAGCCACAATCCGTTACATCGAGATGCACTTGGAGGAAGCGGAGAGAGAGGACTTCTTCAGGCTGAAGAGAATCAAGAGCCGAATGGCCAAAGAAGATGTATCAGAGAAGCCTATCGCGGCCGCTTGATTCTCACCGAGAGGGCTGACCCTTCAGCGTAAGTATGGCACGAGCAAGGTCGCCCCCACTCTCTGCCAGAGCCTTCCTAGCTTCCTGCGGCGTCTTGCCGGTCTGCTGAGCGACAAGTTGAACGTCCGATTCGTCCATTCCTGGCTGGGCTGAGACTTGGGGCGTTTTCTCTGAAACTGTGCCCCCGGCAATCTGATACATCGTCTGTCCTTGTACACTAACGGTGGTCACTGTTGGTTCATGAATCACAATTTCCTTCGTGGAGGTCCTAATGACAACCTCAGAAACTTCAGGAAGTTGGTCCATTTTCATTCCCATCTTCTGCATCATCCGCATGGCGTCACGCCCGCCAGGGACGCCCCGAACAGCTTTCAAAGCCTTGTAGGCCAACTTGTCCTCAACACCTGTTGCATATTGTATCGTACACATTAAGACTGCTGCATTATTTACTTGAGAGAACCCACAGCCTGCTCGACCGCCTGTACAAGAGTGCCGTCTTCGATCATGCCACTCACTGCATCAATGTCCGATGACAAGGGGCGATCATTGATCGCAGGCTGAACCTTTCCACGAATCTTGTCGTAAGCCGCCCTGGTCCCTTTTCCACACTTTGAAGGGTCACGGAATTCGATTCCTTGCATGGCGCAGATCAACTCGATTGCCAAGACCTGTACAGCATTTCTAAGAACCATCCTGGCTTTGAGGCCTGCCGTTGAACTCATGCTCACGAAATCTTCTATGCTTCCCGATGTCGGTATCGTATCGACAGTTGCCGGGTGCGCGAGGATCTTGTTCTCAGACGCCAGAGCCGCAGCAGTATATTGTATTGCCATAAGACCTGACTCAAGGCCCTCCGACCCTTTAGTGCCGACCAGAAATGATGGGAGGCCTTTACTGAGGTTCGAATCGAGAAGCCTGAATGTTCGCCTCTCCGAAAGATTCGCGAGAGCGGCTAAGGCAATCGAAGCAACATCCATGGCAACTCCCACTGGCTGACCGTGGAAGTTTCCGCCTGACAGAACGTCTGAGCTTTCAGCAAATATGAGAGGATTGTCTGTCGCAGAGTTGATCTCAGTCTGAATCAAGCTCCGCGCAAAAGCGACCGACTCTCTCGCTGCGCCCGCAACTTGGGGATGACACCGCAATGAATAGGCATCCTGTGCCAGCTCACCGACGCCGCTTACTTGCTCCCTCGCGAGCTTGCTCCCAGAGATGAGAAGTCTAACGTTACTGGCTGAGTCGCCTTGGCCCCTAAATGGCCTTGCGTTATGGATTCGTTCATCAAAGGGTTGAATGAATCCTTGTAACGCTTCGAGTGTGGCTGCCACCGCGATGTCAGCTACCTTACACAATTTCTCAGCGTCGTGCACGACCAATGCAGCGAGAGCCGTTGAAAGCTGAGTTCCGTTGTTCAATGCAAGCCCTTCTTTGATGGTAAGCGATAGTGGACTCAACCCCCTTCTCTGCAAGGCGTCCGAGGCACCAATTTGCTCGCCGCGAAATTCCACCGGCCCTTCGCCCATTAGAGCAAGTGCCATATGAGAAAGAGGCGCAAGATCTCCGCTCGCGCCTACGGAACCCTTCGAAGGAACTAGAGGGTGGATTCCCTCGTTCAGGAAGGCTTCAATTAATTGTGCGACTGAAAGGCGCGCACCCGACAATCCTTTGGCAAGAGTATTCAGCCTGAGGAGCATCATGGCGCGTACAACATCGCTTGGAAGAATTTCGCCAACCCCACAAGCATGGCTTCTGATCAGATTGGTCTGCAGCTGGGCGGCCTGGTCTAATGATATTCGCGTGTTGCTAAGAGCCCCGAAACCGGTCGTTACGCCGTAAATGGTCCTCCCTTCGCGTGCGACACGCTCCAGCACAGAACGAGATGTTTCGATTTTCTTCACCGATTTCTCCGACAGCTCCACTGGGCGTTGTTGCCGCGCTACTTTGACGACATCTTCCACCGTTAGAGATTCGCCATCGAGAAGAATTGCGACACTCAACTTGATTGCAGCCTTAACCGCTTCTGTAGATAGTGCTGCGGTTTGAAGATGTGGGTTGCGATTGACAGCTAGCTTTCTGCCGTGGACCCGCGTAGCGACCAGAAGGATAGAAATTCATGTCTGGGCATTTTGAAGATGCTTATATAGAGAAACTCAGCGTAGGCGGGCGTAAGTTCGGAAGTTTGATGTCATCCTTAATGAATAGGACTTGCAGAGGCATGCTGTGACCTGTTGAAGCCCCTGAAACACGAACTACTGCTAACACTCATCCTTACTCTCGCACTTGCCTCGCTAATTATTGAAAATGTGAGCGCCTCCTACTTCTTCGACGACACCGTCACGCTTCGTTGGAAATCAGACCCTGCGCTCCGATCCGTGCTTGCTCGAACATCTCTTGCAGCAGGTGACGCGATTAACGTAGTTCTGACATTAAGCGATGTCACTTCCGGTGAGGAGCTGATGATGCTCCGGTCTCTTGGCAATATCAAAACCTTCACTGGACATGTCGCAACGATGAAGATCCCAAGGGAGACTCTTGAGCAAGTTGCAAGCCTTTACTTCGTACAGAGGATCTCGATTCCTAGGCGTCTGACAGCTCAACTTGACGTTAGCGTTCCTGGGATATTGGCGGACGAAGTCTGGACGACAGTAAAAGATTCCTCGGGAAACTCCGTCAACGGGACCGGTGTCATCGTCGGAATAATTGACAGCGGAATCGACTATCAACACAAGGACTTCTATTTCGCGAACGGAACAAGCAAGATTCTCTACATCTGGGACCAGTCCTCTGATGGAAGATCTCCTAAGGAATTTGATTACGGAAATGAGTGCGATAACGCTGATATTCGGAACAAGTCATGCAAAGTGGGAGACCCTGAAGGGCATGGGACTGCTGTAGCTGCGATAGCCGCAAGCACGGGGGAAGCCTCCAAGAGGTTCTATGGAGTTGCCCCTGGCGCCTCGATCGTCTTCGTGAAACTTAGGGACATGACGGACAACTATTTCATAGACGCAATGAACTACGTAATCGACAAAGCACGCGAGCTGGGACGGCCGGTGGTCATTGACCACAGCTACGGCGATGTTTTGGGTTCCCATGATGGAACGGAACCATTAGAGTTGGCAATGGATGACCTCGCATCGAAGGGCGTACCGATTGTAGTATCTGCGGGAAATGAGCGCAACCGTGGAATGCATGTCAGCGGAAACATCAAGAGCCGAGAATCTGTAACGGTCACCTGGGAAGCGGGCGAGGGCGAAGCATTCAGCCTAGTTGACCTCTGGTATCCGGCTTCGGACTCTCTCACTTTATCCCTCAGAACACCCTGGCACCAACTTATTCAGGGCCCTACCCCCGACGCAGGCGTTCATGCGAGAGATGCCAACATCATCATCCTGGCGGATCAGCGCGGAAACGGCAAAGAGTGGTGGATTAACGTCACATCCTTGACTCGCGCGCCTCTGCTATGGACAGAACCCTGGTCATTCACGCTAACGAGGGTTAGGGCGTCGGACGGAAGATGGGATGCTTGGACAGAGCCGGGGAACTTCACTCGAAGCCAAGGGACCATCATGGGGCAATACACAATCGACCCGACCATCACAATTGATTATCCGGGAACGGCAAAAGGCGTCATCACAGTAGGTTCCTATGCGCAGCATACGTCATTGCGAACCGCATGGCATGCAGATTGCACTATTTGTATCTCTCACCAGCGCGATGCGGGCACAAGGGGCTTCTGGTGGAGCCCGGTGGCGACTGCCGATGGAAATCTGACATTCAGCAGTGGCGCGGGACCGACTAGAGACGGAAGAATCAAGCCTGAGATAACTGCCCCTGGCGGAAACATTGCAACGGCCCGATCGAAAGATAAAGAACAGAGATTCTCCGACCCCGACGATTTTCACCAAGTATTCCGTGGAAGTAGTTTCGCGGCTCCTCACGTAGTTGGAGTCATAGCCCTAATGCTTCAGATGAATGCTTACCTAAGCCCCAATCAGATCAAAGAGATTCTGACAAAAGACACTCAACAGGACGACTTCACTGGGAAAACCCCCAACAACTTTTGGGGGTGGGGAAAACTCAACGCGTTGACATCTAGCGGGGAGGCACCTACACTCTACTCGGTAAAACTCGAGATAAGTTCCGACTCGGAAGGTTTCAGCACAGAAGTCACTCTAGATGGAGTGGAAATAGCCACGATTGGTCTCAACTCGCTCGAAACAATGATTCTTGAATTTCGACGCGATGGGAACCATACGCTCGAACTGACTCCAGTTATAGACATTGGCAAAGGAGCAAGGTACGTTGTTGATGGTACGCCGTGGACTTTCTCCTCCGGAGGAGTGCGCGAGTTCCAGTACAGGTTACAGTACTTCCTCCTGGTAGCCTCGGACCTGGGTAATGTCACTGGAGGAGGTTGGTACGATGCGGGTTCAATAGCGACCGTCTCAGTTTCACCCACAAGCGTGCTTGGCTTCGAATTCCAAGGCTGGAAGGGATCCGTCAATTCCTCTTCACCGAGAATTCAACTCGAGATGAATTCCAGCAAGGAACTCTTTGCGCAATGGCAACAAGCCCCGGGACCGACAAATGTTGAAATGCCGAACCTGATTCCTGTTCTTGTGATGGTGAGTCTCCTAGTCGGACTGGCCGTCGTAATAGTCGTACTGAGAATCAGAAGAAGGCCAGAAGAAATCCCAATGCCTTGAAATCGGAACTAATTATCATCCGCGGCTCCCGCCTCTTCCTCTATACCTCTACGGATCTTGACTGCGACACCACGTTTGAAGTGCACCATGTCGCGTCCGCTCAGTACGGCATGACCAACACCGAGTAACACTCCGCTTTCATCCAGCACGATGACTTCCTCGGCAGGCCGAAGATGCTCGTCGGCGTGAACTACATGTTTCGCGAAGAGGTCCCCTCCAGTCTTGATGAACTCCGAAACGTCACTCCTTCCGACCACAACATTGGGTAGGCGGCGCATTCTGGGGAGCAGTATGCTGGCACCGGAAACAGTCAGCGCAAGATAGCCGTCTCTTGGCCTCAGAGTGGCTATGAGTTTCTTGTTCCTGTAAACATGCCTTATTCTTCCAGTGCGTTTCGAGCACACTATTCGTACATGCCTGTTAAACAATGCCGAGCCTGCGCCGGGCCCGAACTGATAGTTTGCGATCCCGGTCAACTTCCTGAGCTGCATCGGGGTCGGCGAGTCCAAATCGATCAGCCGCTCGCTAAGTGAAGAAACAATTTAAACTTGCGATTGCTGCAAGTCCGCCCAAAGGGAGCTTCCCCATTGAACTGCGAGGTATGTGGGAGGGAAATCGCGGGCCCAGGATTCAAGGTCAAAATCGAGGGTGCAGTGATGCTGGCATGCAGGTCATGCCAGAGGCTAGGCAAACCATACGTCGAACCGCCCGCTGCCTTGCAACAACCTGCAAGGAAGCCATTGCTCACAAGGCCTGCCCGAGCCAGAGCGCCTGAATTGCCTAGGGGACTCGAGGAATTCGACTTAGCCGAGGATTACGCGGCGCGGATACGGAAGCAGCGAATCAAGGTGAACATGTCCCAAGAAGAGCTCGCAAAGCGGGTCAAGGAAAAACTTTCGGTGATCCAAAAATTGGAGACCGGAAAAATGGCGCCTGATGCGAAGCTCTGCCGAGAACTGGAACATGAGCTTCGGGTGAAATTACTTATTCCACGCACAGAACCAGCCGCTCCCAAGACATCAACACCCGCTCAAGTAACACTCGGTGACATCATCAGGGTCAAAGGAAAGGCGAAATCGGAAATTCCGCTCTAGGCTTTTGTGATTCTCTTGCCCCGCTCAGTTGGAATTATGCGGAGCTTGGCATCCGGAAATATGCGTTCGAGTCTGCGGTGACCGTAATACCAGTCAAGAAATATCCCTAAGGCGCTTACCTCGCTGATGGGCTGGTTCGTCACTGAGACATTCCAGTCGGCTAGGTGAAAGACCTCTCCAGGCACCTTCTCGGAACCTACAACGACCAGCTTGTTGGCGGCCGAGCGTCGAATTCGGCCAATGATTCTTGGCAGAGGAATCCCGTAGGCTGTTAGGTGAATGACTTTCCCGCCGGACTTCTTCCAGTCGTTGATGGCCGAACGCCAAGGTTTCCCAGTTTCGACGTCGAAGCTTCCACCGAACCTTGCCGTGACTCGGTTAATGGTGTCGACAAGCTGTTTGTCGCTGGTGTCTGCCACTATGACTCCGTCGGCCCCGAGAGCGCGTGCTGTCAGGCAGACATGTGTTGTTACCCGCACATCACGTGGAATCCTGTGGCCGAGACGGAGAATTACGAGTTGATGCTTCTTTCGGTTTTCAGGCAACTCAACCGTGCTTCAGCGAGTCTTGATGATGAGGTAAATTCCAGCTAGGAAGATTATGGTGCCGACGAGTTCCATGATCCCGACCTTGAGATATGTGGCCGGCGAGACCCCGCCCTGGGTCACGAATAGGGAGCCTGAGATATCCAACATCGCTCCGGCGAAAAACAGCATGAAGCCCAAGGTCGCCAGAGTTTCCTTCAACTCAGTCAGCTCGCGCCCGCTAACACCAGCCGGTTTGTATAAAAGAATTGCCCGGTAGCAGAAGACCGGAGCAACAATTGACAAAGGATTAATGCAAAGTATGACGTGTTTTCTGTAAGCATTCACTTCCGGTGGCTTGAGTTTTGTCAGTGCTCGACGAGGAACTCCTCAAAGTGGCGAATCTTTTTGGAGGAGAGGAAGCAGTCACGGTCGTAAAGAGTCTGAAGAAACTCGGCGAGGGTACTGACGAAACGATCTCGAATGATTGCGGAGTTCGGCTAAACACCGTTAGGAAAATCCTCTACAAGCTGTATGACCACGGACTGGTTTCCTGCACACGTGTTAGGGACGAAAAGACCGGATGGTACATCTTCTACTGGAGGCTTCAGCCGGACCAGCTGGACGCGTTCATTCGGAGTCGAAAGAGGAGGACTCTTGACAAGTTGAAGCAGCGCCTGGACTTTGAGCGAAAACATAGCTTCTTCATCTGTAAGACAGATGGGGAGGTTCGTGTAACCTTCGAAGAGGCTATGGAATCATCCTTCAAATGCCGGAAATGCGCCAGCCAGCTCGAAAGTTCGGACAACTCAGACATCGTCACCGTCCTCGAAGACAAGATCGCAAGACTGGAGGCTGAGCTGAGCAGGTAGACCAGCACTGGCCCGCATGATGCTAACAGTTCTTCAACGGCCAGGCCCGACCAATCATCAAGAATTCTGTTCAGAATTACTAACAATTCTTTCAGCCATGAAAGGAGAGCTCTCCGCCCAGCTGAGGCTGGAAGGATTCTCGCAAAAAGGTTGGGCCAGAATCGAGATAGGCGGCGAAGACTCGGAGATATTCGCTGAACTCGTTGCACGCCGGCTGGGGTCAGCCAAAACCGACCTCTCGCAGATTGAAAAACACGACACACTCAATGGGATAGTAACCGGTCTTTCCAGCAGTGCGCTTCAGGTCGATTTGGGGATTGAATCACCTACAGCCATAAACGTGGAGGTCGGTCTCAACCAGCTACGAGCCCAGCTTGCTGACGGCCGAAGGCTCTCGGTAAGGGAAATCGCTGAAAACTACTGCCTGTTTCCTGGATGCCGGGTCATTGTTGGCATCTCCAGTTTGCAGCTCGACACTCAAGTAATCGGTGGCATGTTGGCCGATGCCCAGATTGACCTGTTCCGAGATTGGATAACGTCCGGACTTGAGCGAGTACTGGTGTTCGGTTGCCTCGGGAAGCACTTGGAATTTGCTGTTCGAAAGGCCAATCTTACTCGAGACTTGGTCTCTACGGAGTGGTTGACTCTTACAACACATTCGTTGATGTGCAAGCTCGGAACCAATGCAGTCGGCCTGATACCCAAGCTGGGGAAAATCCTGAGAAAGTCCCAGCTGGAACCGTTTATTCCAAAGAGAATCATAGAAACGTGCCGCGAATGGTAGGATTGAACGCCTGTGGAGAAATGGCGGCTTCTAGACCTGAGTTATCCAACAGTATTTGAGAACCTCGCTCTTGAAGAAGCCCTCTACCGCGAAGCGACACAAGAATCTGTCCGGCCCACCGTTAGGCTGTGGCTCAATCCGCCGTCTGCCATCGTGGGACGCTTTCAAGAAGTGAGGAGCGAAGTCGATACAGAATTCTGCCGCAGAAATAGCATCCAGATTGCCAGACGGTTTACTGGCGGCGGCGCGGTCTACCACGATGAGGGAAACGTCAACGTTAGCCTGATTGTGCCGCGGTGGAAAGGATTCTCGATCTCGGATCTGTTCAAACTCAATTCATCGATTGTCATAGGAATGCTGAGGGGTTTTGGCATGGACCCGGTCTTCGATCCACCCAACTCAATCCTAATCTCAGGCAGAAAAATCTCGGGTGCGGCTGCGGCTGCGAATCGCCAAGTCGCACTCTGGCACGCCTCGATTCTCGTTTTGACCGACGCTGCAACGCTTGAGAAAGTTCTGTCGCCCGGGGCGCAGAGCACAGACACAAAGTACGTGAGAAGCGCACGGCGGCCAGTCACTACGCTACAACAGCAGGTCGGCAATGCTGCGAGCATCGACAGCGTCAAGCTGCAACTCACAGAATCGATTGAAGACTTGCACCGAGCACGGATGGAGCGAGATGAATTGACAGCAAAAGAGCAAGCGCTGATGCTGGAGTTGACCTCTCGAAAATACTCGTCAGCAGAATGGAATCTTTCGGGCAGATGTAGTACGCTATGAAAAGAAATGAGAGGAACTCACACAACAATCGCTGTGTGAGTTCTCTCTACACCCTTGACTGACTGGATTCTTGTAATAACAAGTTGAGAAAGCGATGTCATATCCGGGAGTTCCATGTAGGCTATGACATCATACACGCCCGTCACTGCGTGGACCATTTTGATCCCGCGCACCCTCGCGATTGCCCTGGCCACCGCGCGTGCACTTCCCAGCTGGGCCTGAATCAGCACGTATGCCTTTACGACCACAGAAAACACCCGGAGCGTAAAGCTCACGGTCCCTACTTAAAGCAAATTGAGGCGCACACCTACACGTAGCCAGCGGCAACCACCTTGCATAGTAGTGAGTAAACTAGAAATAGGAATCAGAGACCGTTGCTACTCGATGAGCTTGGGGAAAGGTTACGTTCCTAGAATTGCAGTGGCGGTTTTAATTCTCGCAGCGGGCCTATTCTTCCTGTCAGGGCAATTCGGCCAGCTGTCAGCAGCACCTTCGACACCGCAGGCATGCTACTATTACTACTATCCGTACTCCAGTACGTACTGGTACTATTACGGGTACCCGTACTACCAGTATTACTGCAATTACGGATATTATGGCGGATACTACGGCTACTACGGTTATGCCTATGATTACTATTAC
Organism: uncultured Candidatus Bathyarchaeia archaeon; assembly: GCA_964649235.1. GTDB lineage: Archaea > Thermoproteota > Bathyarchaeia > 40CM-2-53-6 > 40CM-2-53-6 > FEN-987. Next base: position 6,171 of record CAZYOZ010000024.1, on the reverse strand, counting down.
GGCTACTACACTCAGCCGAAGAAGTATCAGCTGACTGTTGGCACAGATCCAGCTGATCTATCGACCGTTAGTGGTGGCGGGACTTATACTGAAGGAACATCTGCAGCATTCTCAATAACCCAGACAGTCATCCAGACTTCACCGAATTCACGTTATGTCTTCTCCCATTGGAGCGGGGACTATTCGGGCGTCGGCACTAGCGGTTCAATCTCGATGAATGGAGCAAGAAAAGTGGTTGCAGTATACCAGCTGCAGAACTACCTTAGCGTAGACGTTCAACCCGCAAGTGCGCCTTCGCCGCAGGGAGAAGGATGGTACAACGCAGGTGATACCGTGACGCTGACGGTTTCGAACGAGATTCTCGGAGGCGAAGCTGGCAGTCGCTTGGTCTTCCAAGGGTGGAGTGTGGACGGGAAAACTGTGCAGTCGGGAGTCACCTTGACACTAAAAATGGATGCGCCTCACAGTGCGAGTGCGCAGTACAAGACCCAGTACTACTTGAAGGTCTTGACAGACCAAGGAGTACCCTACGGAGAAGGCTGGTATGACGCAGGTAGCACCGCAGAGATCTACGTCTCGACTCCAGTAAGCACGAATTATGGAGTGAGTATCGTGTTCAACGGTTGGCAGGGCGACCTACAGTCCAGCAGCCAATCAGCCACGGTCGTCATGGACAAACCGAAAACAGTCATTGCTTCCTGGGGCACCGACGCAACGATGTTAAACATGACGATTGCGCTTGGAATAATCGCTGCTTTTCTGGCAGGCGCAGGAATTCTAGCTTACGTTGCTGTTACGAGGAAGCAGTTCCAGAAGCAGGAGTTGGCAAAGGCTCCCAAGAAGACCATGAGCGGTCTCGGTCCTGAATCTGCGGCTGTCGAAAAGAAATCTGTCCCGCTCAAGAAGAAAGCTCTGAAACAGTCAGCGGACGAAACGTAGTTTAGTGAAGAAGCCAACTAAGCCTCAGGAATCTTCTTCGGCCATTCTGTATCTAGCGAGAGCTACGCTCGGGATTGTCAAGCTCTATATGGAAGCCGGATAATCACACCGTGGAAAGTGTCTGACTTGTATGTCGCAGAAGTGAGAGAACAGATCCCACTTCGATCGCGTCAGGTTTACCTCGACAACGCCCGCGCCGGCCCGCCGATGTACAGCAACAACGAATGGCCGTGGTACCCAGAGTGAACGCGCTCAGAGTATCATCCCGATTCTTGAATACAGAGCAAGAGATCGACCTGTTTCTGATAGCCATCTAAGTACCTCTGCACGACTGGCAGGATCAGGTGCCATGAACACCCGGCAGGAGAGACTCTACAACGCATCTAAAGGAGAAGCGCGCCGGGAAAGATCCTGTTATGTTTGTCACGGCATAGCACAGCTTTGCACTGATGCAGTCTGCCCGATCAAGCTTAGGGCAAAAACACTAGTTGCGCTATCAAGAGCCATTCAGAGCACAAACCTGTTTGGCTCATCCCCTCCCGGAGTCTTCGTGGGACAGTACGGTTATCCAAATGTTTCAATGGCTCCGCTTATTCCGCCGACAGTGGAACAAGACACTTCCATCATGGACTCTTCCGAAAAATGGCTCACGATGGACATGGGCAGGCTTCTTGAAAACAGGCTGAGCCTTTTGAGGGCCAGATCCTTTCTGCCTGTAAGTTCAGCGAAAATTCCGCCGCGAATTTTGTCGACGGTACAGGAATTGGTCATGTCCGAAAAGCCTGTTGACACCGAGGTCTGGTTCACCAAGAAACCCCGTCTCGAAGCATTGATCTCGCCTAGGGAGGCGCCGATGGGCCCTTCTGCTAATGTTTCCAAACTCGTCTTGGCCGAGAACCCGAGCGTCCCGAGGCAGGTGGATAGAGTTGTGTCGGATACTGATGCACGAGCTGAGCTTTCCGCGTTCAAACTGTATGAGAGCGGAGTTGCACAGAGTCAGATAACAAAGATATTTTCCATCGGCCTCTTAGGCGAAGGCCAAAGGCGGCGGCTCGTTCCAACCGAGTGGAGCATCACTGCCGTCGACGACATCCTAGCTAAGAGGCTGAGGCGCGATGTTCTGAGCCACCCCAAGATTGATCAATACTGGGTTCTTGGACACAGGGCTCTAGCAAACAACGTCCAAGTTTTGATGATGCCAACAAGCTGGATGTACGAAGCCCTTGAAGCTTGGTTGGCCTCCCCCCACCCGACGCCATTCTCAGACTACGAGTTGAGCATGGGCCGGAAGACTTACCCGCGCAACCTGATGGGCGCGTATCATGCAGCTCGTCTGCCTGTGCTAGAATATCTCTCAAAGCTGAAGCGCCAGGCAGGTGTGATCGTCTTCATGGAAGTTGAACCGGAATGGATTCCGCTGGGCGTATGGCGTTTCAGGGAAATAAGCCGCGAAGCGTTCCGGAAAACACCAGCCAAGTTCAATACCATGGAAGAAGCGATTCTGAATTTGAGTAGCCGCCTGCGGTTGCCTATCGAGTCGTGGAACAAGAGCAGCCGCCTGCTGCGCTACCACAGAGAGCAACGTGACCTGGAAAAGTTCCTGAGAGCCACGTAGATGGCGCCGTTCACTTCAAGCATGCTTGATTCTCGTCATCAGTGTGTCTGGAAGCCCAGGCTTGTGCCGCATGCAGTAGTATTCAACCTTACCGAAGAAATCAACTTGCCACTCAGCATCGTTCCCGCATAATGACATGCTGCACACAGGCTTCGCATTGTTCCCGCGCTCATCGCCCTTACTCAAGTTCGAAACCATGCTGGGCAACACGAGGTTTTTCTAAGCTCTTTCGGTTACTACAGTGCCCTTTCTGTTCCCTGAGTATGGTGGTTTCGACCATATGTTTTCTAAGGTCTTGCGGTTTCTTGAGCACCGGACGAAACTAACTCAATGGTCGGGCAGCACGTGAAGGCGCTTGAAGTCACTGATGTCACCAAGACCTTTGGAGAATTGAAAGCGATCAGTGGCGTCACTTTCGCCGTTGACCGCAACGAAGTGGTCGGGCTGCTAGGACCAAATGGCTCAGGCAAATCAACGTTAATGAAGATGATTGTTGGCATTCTGAGGCCCGATGCGGGGAATCTACAGGTTCTAGGCATCAATGTTGCTGCCGACCCTGTTTCAGTGAAGCGACTGATTGGGTTCGTCCCCGAAAGCCCCCGCCTCTACGAGTTCCTATCCGGCATCGAGTACCTCGATTTTGTTGCAGACCTTCATGGCCTGAACGCTGCTGGGAAGCGTGAGCGAATGACCGAATTTCTTAAGGCATTTGAACTCGAGGGAAGAGAAAACGAACTCATCCATGGCTACTCGCAGGGCATGAAGCAGAAGCTTGCCATAATAGCCGCCATGCTACACCGGCCACAACTCCTAGTCTTGGATGAACCCCTCAACGCCCTAGATCCTAGGAGCGCACGCATCGTGAAAGACCTGATACACAAGCTGAGAGACGACGGCGTGCCCACGGTCTTTAGCACACACGTTCTTGAGATCGCGGACGCAATCTGCGACAGGGTCGTCATCATGTACGCTGGGAAGGTTCTCGAAATCGGACAGACAGATGAGCTGAAGAAGAAAGCTGGTGCAGCGGGCTCAACGCTGGAGGAAATCTTTCTCAAGCTCACAGGCACACCGGACACAAAGGAAATCGTAGAGGCCCTGAGCAGATGAGCCTTAAGACTGTGTATCGGCTCGCTGTTGTTCTCACGAAATCACAGCTTCGTGGATATCAACGCAGTAGCCTTCTTTCGAAAATATTCGGCGACCCTCGTATCATCCTTGGATTGGATTCGGTTCTGCTCACGGCCTTCGCGTTGATTGGCTACTATGCAACCGCCGTGTTCCTCCCCATCGGAGTCCGAGACACCATACAAGGCCTAGAGAGCGAAGCCCTAGCTGGGACGCCGACAGCCATCGCCTTTTCGGTGATTCTGTTTGGGATGGTGGCTGAAATTAGCCAGCCCGTGCAATCAGCAAGTACGGATCTAGTCTACTGGCTTCCCATTTCTCCCGGCGAATATGTTGGCGCGTCGGCCGCGTCAATGTCGTACACTTACTCCTTCTTACTCTTCGCCTTCTTGGGACTGACTTTGGGGCCAGCCATAGCCTACGGGATAATTCCCGTCTGGTTTACGTCCGCGATGCTTTCCTTCCTCTCACTTCTGCTTGGAACGTGCGTAGTGGAATCTTTGCGGTCGCTTACGAATCGGATATCATCAAGCTTCTACAAGCGCAGCGGGCGTTCGGGAATCTTCGCTCGCTTGCTCTTGACCGTTGCTGTTCTAGTTTTCTTCAACCTTCTCTTCAACGGCCGGATCGTCGTGCTCATTCTCGAAAGCGTGATTCAAGCAGTCAACACAGCTTGGTTCGTCCCATTGGTATGGCCGTCCGTGGCCGTGATAGCTGCGTCACAGTTCGACACTGGACTGTCGATTCTTTTTGGGCTTCTCTCCTTTGCATTTTTGATTACGATGTACGGCTTGGCCGTGAAACTTCGCACAAAATACTGGGTCCCGGTTCCGGTTTCGATAAAACTAACAGCTCGCGCGTATCAACCGTCAGGCAGCAGCAGGTACTTCCCGGGCATTGGCCAAGCTGAGAGAGCACTTCTTCGCAAAGACCTACGCTCACTGACCAGGCGTCGAGAGATGGCACGGTTCTTGGCGATCCCATTTGTGCTGATTGCGTCAATAGTGTTCTCGCTAGTTCCGTTTGGTGGCCGCCCGATTGCGGGGCCCGGATTCATCTCAACGATTCCCTTGTACATTATCCCAGTAGCAATATTCTGCAATATTGTCGCTATGACAAGCATCGGACAAGAAGGAAGCGCCATCTGGAACCTCTACTCTGCGCCAATAACACCGAAGGTGCTGCTGAAAACCAAGCTCATCATAACGCTGCTTCTTGGGGTGGTTTTTCAGGTTGCGATGCTTGCTGTGCTTTTCTTGATGTTGAAATTGGCGATTGCTGAACTCCTCCTTCTACTCGTCTTGGGCGCCGTTATGGTCCTTGAGGAATCTGCCCTCGGACTGTACTTCGGTGCAAGGTTTCCTGATTTTCGGGAAACGGTCAGGAGTCGCTACGTGACCGTCTGGGGCTCACTCATAGGAACTTCGTTGGGCCTACTATTGGCTGTGTTTACTGCATTACCAGTCTTTGCGACTATTCTCTTTCGTCGGCGACTCACAGCTGAGATCGTCCTATCAAGCCTCGTCATCGGACTAAGTGTTCTCTACCTGTCGTGGAGATTAGGAGAACGCCAAGTTGGGATCTTGCTCCGTAACATTCGAGTGTAATGACAAAACGTTAACTCCGACAGAAAACCGAATTGGTGGGCCGGACCGGATTCGAACCGGCGACCTTTGCCGTGTAAGGGCAACGTTCAGGACGGAGTCGCGACTCCTCTAACCAGGCTGAACTACCGGCCCATTGAGCCTGCGAGATTCTGCTAGCCAGCCTAATGTTCCTTATCGTTCTGATCATAAACAGACTAGGTTGCGTAAGCAATCAACATTCGAAATTGTAATGGGCTTCGGCTTCTCGCGCCCAATTGATGGAGGGAACTGTTTTATACGATGGCCAAGGTAACCGGCGGCGACCAGTTTTGGTCGCACGAGAAACCGTAGTCTACGTGGACGGCGAATGGTACCCGAAGTCAAAGGCAACGATTTCTGTATTCGACCACGGTCTACTCTACGGCGATGGAGTCTTCGAAGGAATTCGGGTATACAACGGAGTAATTTTCCAGTTCAAGGAACACCTCGACCGATTGTACAGCTCAGCCAAATCAATCAAGCTTGAGGTGCCCCTTCCTCCAGAGAATATGACGCGCGCCGTCACGGAAACGCTCAAGCGTAATGGGCTGAAGGACGCCTACATCCGGCTCGTTGTGACTAGGGGGGTGGGCGACTTAGGCGTCGACCCCAGAAAGTGCAAGAAAGCGTCCGTCATAATCATCATCGAATATGTGGACCCGTCGTTTGGGACGTTGGCAAAGCAGAGAGGCATCTCCGCGATAATCTCATCCGTTAGACGCGATGCGGTGGACGCTACAACGCACGAGATAAAGTCGCTAAACTACCTCAATAGTGTACTGGCGAAGATCGAAGCAGTCGACGCCGGCGCCGACGACGCACTCATGCTGGACAGAAATGGCTTCGTCTCCGAAGCAACAACGA
>CAZYOZ010000023.1:0-26492 GCA_964649235.1 uncultured Candidatus Bathyarchaeia archaeon | reverse complement strand
CAGAGTATACGGAACTGCGGAAGTAGTGGAACACAACGGAATATTCGGACCCGGCAAATATCTGCGCATCACTCCAAAGGTCTCTTGGAGCTTCGGCATGGAAGGCCTGAAACTTAAGGAAGGAGAATGGAGCCACAAAACGCTTCACTAGCTGTGTGTTGTTGCCATGAAGATTGGAATATTGGGCGGCGGTCCTGTTGGTAGGTCACTTGGGAAAGGTTTCGCTTTTCTTGAAGGCCGTATGAAAGTCGACTAGTCTGGCCAGCGGTGCACTCAATCATGCACAGCAGTGTCACGGCCCGCCGCGAAGTTTTATTTTCTCAGTGAAGGATTCGATTGGATCGATGCGAACGGCTTGCAGGTTCCGCTAATTGAAGAATTGACTGCCGGACCCATACCCGAAGGGTCCTGCATACTCGTCGAGTACGACCCAGCTTCCCAATGGTATGCAGCATCAGTCACCTTGGCTACAGGCTGGCTGATGAACGGCGGAACCGTCAGTTACACAGTGGCCGGTCAGTCGCCTGAAAAGGTGCAGGCCCAGTTCAGGCGGTTAGGGGTCGATGTTGATGCGTTTGAAAAGGACTTCAAACTTAAAATCCACGACTGGCATACGTGCACTCTCGGATTTAGACCGACTGAACGACCTGCGCTAGGGTCGCTGAGAATCGCAGAGCTAAACATCTTTTTCACCGAAAACATGCTCGCTCGGCCCGGCGGCATCATCTCCCCCTTCCGAGATTATCTCGGAATCTTGGATGATGTCTCCACGTTAGAGAGGTTCAACGATGAAAAGAACTGGGTAGAGTTCGTTCTTACACGCTACGTTCCAAGCGCCATGCTAACGAAATCTGTTCTATTCCTGGGGATAATCAGAGGGCTTCACAACAAATGGGTCTACAGAAGGCTTGAAGCTGCCGCAGACGGAATAATAGACTTCAAACTCCAAGAGATCAGCAGGGAGACGCGGAACTTGCTCAGAATCAGAAGCATGCGCTGCGCCGGCTACGACTCAGAGTGGCACGAACTGCTAATTGGAAACGACCTGGAAGTAACTTTCAGGAAAAAACCGTTCAGAGCGTAAGCAGCAAAAGGATTTTAGTTCAACAAGCTCTGAAGAGGCCATCTGGAGTTTCGAAATTGAGCGCGAAGGTATATTCCAGCCACACCCTCCGGGTTTTGAAGACCATCAATGCTCCGCTTTCGTTCGTTTACAGGTGGTGTACGGATTTCCGGGAAGACGATAATCGGATCACGGGATCAAAAACCCAGCGAAAGATACTAGAGAAAACGAGGGGACGAATAACCTACCTAGGCATCTACAAAAGAAGGGGAAAACAGATGATTGGGGTCAACATTGTGACACTGCGACCTCCGAACGCTTGGCACCTGGACTATATTGGAGAGGAAGATGACGAAGTCGGTGACTACCACCTAACGAGGCTTGGGCCAAAGAAGACTAGGCTAGACATGGTCTTCAGGGAGAGATACAGAATCCGGAACGCACCGACCAAAGCACAGGACACGAAGCACGTCCATGAAATCTGGGATAAATACGCGAAAGCCCTCGAGAAAGACTACCTGAACAGCAAGTGAAAGCGTCCGCGAGCCAAGCATTCACGCAAGAAATTGTCTGTGGCGGCCAGCTACACGGTGCCATGAACTATAGCTATCTTACTTCTCCGTAATTGATCGCGCGGGACAACTGCCAGTATTCAGGCTCTGCTTACACAGACGCTGACGGTTTAGATGGAATGAATGCTACTTGTTGACTAGCGCTAGCACTTCTCGCGCTAAGTTGTCGGTGTCCGCTGTAATACTGTCCTCTGGCGGGATGATTACACTCCAATCCATCTCTATCTCGCCCGTATCAAGGGCGTAATGGTAGATAGAATAGGCCCGAAGCATTCCCGCTTTCTCCGCCAAGGCCTTCGCGGCGAGTAGAAGGCGGAGCTGCTTCTCGCCGATGGCAGAAACATCCGGTTGTGTTCTCAGTTGCGGCAGAGCTAGGAAAGCAATTACACTCCCCAGGATTGTCTGTGCGCTTCTTTTCAGGAAGTTCCTTCGGTCAGACAAATGGAAGACCATCATCACCTTGCCCATACCAGCAGTAATATCATTTGTGTAACCTATGCGCATTGACGCCAACCGAGCAACGATACGAGTGTGGGTATGCGCGAGGGAAGGAAGCTGATTCGGTGATTCTTAGAAGAAGCTTGAGCAGAAGAAACCCGTCTGTCCCAGGGATTATGTCGCAGGCGGCTATGTCGGGGCATGGCCCGATGCCCGGCTAGGTCTTCGCGGTCGCTCCCGTCGGAGGACTGGTGCTTAATCACTGTAAAATCGTGTATTTACCATACGTAGATAAGGTATTACTCATCCCAACGCACCGGTTAGCTCCGTATTACAGTTTCAGCCGCGAAAAGTTGGCATGTTGGCTATGGGTGCGTTGATGCTCTGGTTCGACAATATTGGCAAGCAGGATGTCCCTCTTGTAGGCGGGAAATCCGCCAGCCTAGGGGAGATGACCTCCAAAACAAAGATCCCTGTTCCATACGGCTTTGCCCTCACAGCAGAGGCCTACAGGCTATTTCTCATGAAGAATGGGCTCGAGAGCAAAATGGCGGATGCGCTAAGAGCCCTGAAGGATCCGAACGACACTACTACTCTTCAGAGAGTCGGCGCTCAGATCAGGGGCATGTTCATCTCGGCCAAGATGCCCGCGGAACTTGAGAAGGTCATTGTAGTGGCTTACAAGAAGCTGGAGGAGCACGAGAAGGTCAAGAACCCATTCGTCGCCGTAAGAAGCTCAGCCACCGCGGAAGACTTGCCTGACGCAAGCTTCGCAGGGCAGCAGGAAACATACCTAAACGTCTCTGGCGCCGAGCAGGTCGTCGCAAAAGTGAAGGAGTGCTACTCTAGCCTGTTCACCGACAGGGCCATCTTCTACAGGGTACAGAAAGGCTTCGACCATCTGAACGTTGCCTTGTCTGCCATCGTCCAGATGATGTGCCATTCAGAATCCAGCGGAGTCATATTCACGATAGACCCGACGACTGGTGATGATTCAGTCGTGGTCATAGAAGCTTCCTACGGCTTGGGCGAATATGTTGTCAAAGGGAGCATCATACCTGACACCTACTACGTAGACAAGAAGATGCTGAAGGTCACCCGGAAAACCGTGCCGGCCAAGAAGATCATGCTAGTCCAGAAGCCTGACGGCGGCACTGAAGAGAGGCTCGTACCCGACTATCTCAAGGACCGCCAAGTCATCCCCGACGACAAGACCATAGAACTCGCCAAGTACGCCCTTGCAATAGAAGACCACTACGGCAGACCCATGGACATCGAATGGGGCCTCGACAAACAAACAGGCAAACTGCTGATACTCCAAGCTCGCCCAGAAACAGTCTGGTCGATGAAACGCCCCTCCATCGAGCAGAAGACAGCAGTGATTACTGAGAGAAAGATCCTTGTGAAAGGATTACCCGCGTCCCCAGGAATTGGTTTCGGAAAAGCTCACCTGATCCCAACTGTGGAACGTGTCAACGAGTTTCAGCCTGGGGAGATCCTAGTCACGGAGATGACTGCACCGGACTGGGTCCCGGCCATGAAGAAGGCTAAGGCCATCGTCACAGACTCCGGGGGCATGACCTGCCACGCAGCCATTGTTAGCAGAGAGCTGGGGATCCCATGCATAGTAGGCACGAGGAACGGTACTGCTCTCCTAACATCAGGAATGGAGATCACAGTAGATGCCAAGAGCGGTGTCGTCTACGAAGGAATACTATCCGAGGTTACGAAGTCGCAGCCTGAAGTAACAGAATTTGCGCCGCGCGAAGAGATCTCGGAGGCCCCCGTGACGGGCACAAAGATATTCATGAACTTGGGCGAGCCTGAACTCGCAGAAAAGGCCGCGAAACTGCCCGTGGACGGCGTTGGCCTACTCCGAATGGAATTCATTGTAAGCGACCACATAAGAAAGCATCCCATGTGGCTCATCGAGACCGGTCAGCCAGAAGAATTCGTGGACAAGTTGGCCGAAGGCCTAGCAACCTTCTGCAGAGCCTTCTACCCTAGGCCCGTTGTGCTCAGGTTCAGCGACTTCAAAACCAATGAGTACGCCAAACTGGAAGGCGGGGAGAAATACGAGGCTGCCATCAAGGAAGCAAACCCGTTGCTCGGGTTTAGAGGAGCAAGCCGCTATACTGACCCGCGGTATGAGCCTGCTTTCAAACTCGAAATCGCCGCCGTGAAGAAAGTCAGGAACGAGATGGGTCTGAAGAACCTGTGGTGCATGATACCATTCAACAGAACCGTAGACGAATTCGTGAAAATACGAGACCTAATGCGGAGCGAAGGTCTGAAACAGGACGAGGACTTCAAACTGTGGATAATGGCAGAGATACCCAGCAACATTGTCCTTGCCGACGAGTTCTGCAAGGCAGGTGTAGATGGGTTCTCCATCGGGAGCAACGACCTCACGATGCTAGTACTTGGCGCTGACAGGGACAACGAGCTTCTGGCCCCGCTGTTCGACGAGAGAAACTTGGCCGTTAAGCGGATGGTCAAGAGTCTGATAGAGACAGCACATCATTATGGGAGGACTGTTAGCATCTGCGGCCAAGCTCCCAGTGTATACCCCGAGTTCACAAAATTCCTCGTCGAGTCCGGCATCGACAGCATATCCGTCAACCCCGACGTTGTCGCACAAACCAGACGGCTAGTTGCGCAAGTAGAGCAAAGAATCATTCTCGAAAAGCTAACTTCCAAGTCTTAGAACAAGGGCAGTCGGAAAGGCAGTCGGAAAGGCAATAGGAAAGAACCAAGCGCTAGCTGTAGTCCCACCATATGTTGACGCAGTCCAAGCACTTGACCTGAGCGGCCAGCCCAGTTCTACCGACGAACTCCATGCTTGTGCTTCCGCATGCCGGACACCGATGCGTCAAGCTCTGCACCATTGAGAATACGGAGGCTTCTTGGAGGATTAAAGATGATAATGGGTCACAGTCAATACCAAGGTGACTTGTACTTACAAATCTGTTCAGGATGATGCTTGGCCTGTCCGAATAAGGAAAGTTACATCGTCTAATGCCAAATTAAGGCACGAGTTGGTGAGCCGTCAGGATCCATTGGACACAGTATCCTTCTCCCGGTGATTTTGGGACAAGTTTTACCACCCCTGCGTTCTGGAACGAGATGATTCCAGCATTCTCATTCCCTGCGACCAGTAGCGAAGCTAACTTGTCTAGGAATGGTAGATGGCCGACTACGGCTACCGACTTCAAACCTCTCCCGGCTAGTTCCTCAAGCCAGCTCTTGGCAGGTCCGACTGGGTCGAGTGGATCCAGCCCAGCCTTTGCCTGTACTATGTTTGGGGCGTTCAGATGCTTCGCGAGAACCTCTGCGGTCTGTTGGGCGCGTAGTTTTCCGCTGTGGTAGATCTGGTCAGCGCTTAGCTTCATCTTCGCGCAGTGAGACGCTACCTTTTCGATCGTCTTGACGCCATCGGCAGTCAGCGGACGTGCCGGGTCCTCTTCTTTGGGTTTACTCTGCGCGTGCTGGACCAGATAAACGTCCATAGCCTCACCATTCGTTCTTGCCGTATATCCTAGTCAATAAGCCTGACTTCCCTGAACCCGCAAATATCAATGCCAACCTCCGACCCACGTTGCAGCCACGGTACTTCTTCACCGGCGGACATCTTCAGTTAGTCCAGCCTAACTGTTCGTGGAAAGCGTTTTCTGCCGGATAAATGACGACTACTGTAGGTATGACGTTTGTCATGGAAATACACTGACGAATACTACAAGAACTATACTCGGGAGACTTGGGACGAATGCGCCGACAAATATCTCCCTCTAATGGAACAACTGCGAATGTACCACAAGGTGCTGCTCTCGGAAATTGAGCCGCGGGCTGGTGAACGCGTTCTGGATATTTGCACCGGGCCTGGCGAACCTGCGATGACTATTGCGGAAATGGTAGCCCCGGACGGGCACGTGGTTGGCGTCGATCTCTCCAAGAACATGATTGAAATGGCTACAAAGACTGCTGCGAAGCGGAAGCTTCACAATGTGGAGTTCCTGAACATGGATGCTGAGAAACTTGAACTCCCAGAGAACAGCTTTGACCTTGGGCTCTCATGTTTTGGTTTTCAGATCGTAACGAACCCCGACCTGGCTGCTGCAGAAATCTTGCGAGTACTCAAGCCAGGAGCGCGAGCTGGCTTCACTGTTTGGAGTACTGGGGACCGGGCTCCCGCGCTGGATGTCATCATCGGGCCAATGCTGGAATATGCTGAGCCCGATGAGACTGGGTACCTGCCCACGCCCTATGAGCTAGGAGGGCCTGGCGAACTCGTGTCGATGCTGACTAAGACGGGTTTTCAGAATGCGAAGGAACTTCGTATAACAGGGGAATGGAGAGCGCCTTCAGTAGACGAGTACATCAAAATGGTTCTCGAAGGTTCCCCGCTAGGCCATTCCCTGAGCGAAGAGAGCCTGGAAGTCCAGAAGGCAGTGCTCGAAAAGGCGAGGATCAATACGGAGAGATTCCAGACCAATGACGGCGTCACAATCCCTGCCGAAAGCGTCATCGCCCTAGCAAACAAACCTTCCGCAAAGAAATAGACACGGCAATCAACCCCTCTCACAGCCATACTTGCCTACGACTGGGTCCCCTATCCAAATTCCCAAGGCACAACTCTCAGAGCCAAGCCATCTTCTCCTGTCGGCGCTTGTTGCTCTGTTTCTGACGAAACGCAGCCGCTTAGTCTTGCTGGTGTAGGATGAAAACGTAGGTCGTGATGCAGGAATTGCAGATCAGGGTCAGTCCTTCTTTCGGGCCAGGTGGAACGAGCCAATTCTCGGAGTCGCCACAGCGGTCACACTCAACCAGCAAATCCTCTCCCATCTCTGTGCGGACAAACACCTGCCCTGTGGGGTCGCGGCGGTAGCTGATAAGCCTCTGCTGCAGCAGTTCAGCTGACTTCACCATGGTTTTTCACGTGCCTGCAACAGGATTCTGCAATGAAGCAAGATAATATCCTCATATAATACCCAAAAGCGGGAAGAGCGTCGTTTGCGGTACGACATCACAATAATTGGCCACATTGTACTCGATTACATAACTCGCCAGAGCAGGACTTACGGTCCACTCCTTGGCGGTCCCCCAGTCTACGGCGGAATAGCCGCCTGCTCGCTCAATTCCTCAGTGGCAGCTATCAGCAAGGTAGGCCGCGATTTTGGAATTAGGCGGTTTTCTTGGCTTTGCTCTCAAGGAATATCTTTGACCAAGGTGGAGACCGTGAGTTCTCCAACCACGAGCTTCAGAATCAACTACTATGACGGAAGGCGGATTATGAGGGTCGTCTCCGTGTGCGAAACGATTCGGCGGGACGAAGTGTCAGAGGCACTTTTGTCACGTGCAATCTACCTCGGCCCCGTAATCCACGAGATAAGTCGCTCTACAGTAGAGATGGTGGCAGAGTCTGGTTCGATCGTCAGCTTGGACCCTCAGGGTTGGCTCAGACGAGTACTGGCCAATGGGATGGTGGCCACCCGAATGTGGCGGGACAAATCCCTACTCAGGAAGGTTGACATCCTGAAGGTGTCCGAGAGCGAACTCGACATAATCATGGGTCGCCGGGTGCTTCGCAAACCTTCCTTGCTCTCGGAGCTAGGGCCGAGTACGATTCTTGTTACAAGAGGGGCGAGGGGAACTGTGCTGTGGGACAGGGAGCGAGGGGCCTTCAAGATTCCAGCTTACAAGAGTATTGTCAGGGATCCAACCGGGGCAGGTGATGCTCTCTTGGGTTCTTTCTTGGCAAGCTGGATCCGGAAGGGCGACCTCTTGTGGGCTACCTCGGTAGGTTCAGCAACAGCCTCCTTCATAGTAGAAGAAATTGGCCCCGTTAGTTTACTGAGCCGTAGACAAATAGAGAGACGAGCACACAAAATACTTGACCATATCATCCGGTTCAAGGGTTGACAGAAATGGAATTCAAAGAGCTCGGGAAGACCAGCGTGAAAATTCCAGTTGTGGGTTTGGGAACGTGGGGCATGGGTGGATTTGGCAGCAGGTTTCTCGGAGGGGACGATGAAGCGGTCAGGGCGCTGCAGTTGGGTTTGGATTTGGAGATGCGCTTTATCGATACTGCCGAGATGTATGGCCGCGGTCACTCAGAGGAAGTCGTGGCCAAGGCCGTGAGAACACGGCGGAACGAAGTCTTCATAGCGACGAAAGTTTCGCCTGAGCATCTCGCGTACGATGACGTTCTAAGGTCCGCCACGGCCAGTCTGCGCCGCCTGCAGACCGAGTACATTGACCTTTACCAGGTCCATTGGCCGAACCCGAGCATTCCGATAGGAGAGACAATGAGAGCCATGGAGCGCTTGGTGGACGAGGGCAAGGTACGCTACGTTGGAGTGAGTAACTTCTCGGTCTCTCAGACCCGTGAAGCGCAAGAGGCCCTCTCAAAGCATAGCCTAGCCTCTAACCAGGTTGAGTACAGCCTTCTGGACAGATCCATAGAAGCTAATCTGCTTCCGTATTGTGAGAAGGAACACATCACGATAATCGCATACAGTCCCTTGGCAAGAAGTCTAATTCCTAAAGGCGGGCGCGACCGAAAGTGGACGGTTTTGGATGAGATCGCGTCGAAGTACAGCAAAACCAGAGCGCAAGTCGCCTTGAATTGGCTTCTCGCCAGGCGGCCTGTTGTTGCGATACCAAAGGCTGCTTCCCTTGAGCATGTCAAGGAGAATGCTGGCGCCGCAGGATGGAAGCTAACTCTCGAAGACGTGGGAGTTCTCGACGAGGCCTTCACGTGATTGTCGGAACAACAGCACATTGTCCGGATGAGTGCACGAATCATAAGGACGTTTCAACACTACGCTCACAATATCGACCCG
Source organism: uncultured Candidatus Bathyarchaeia archaeon (assembly GCA_964649235.1). Lineage (GTDB taxonomy): Archaea > Thermoproteota > Bathyarchaeia > 40CM-2-53-6 > 40CM-2-53-6 > FEN-987. The sequence goes on along the minus strand of CAZYOZ010000023.1, from coordinate 17,577 downwards.
AACGATGAGCTGTTCATCAACTTCATTACCCGCTACGTCGCGGAGAAAGGTGCGGAGGATCCAAGGAAGGTCGCCTATTCTGAGCTATACAAAGTCGTCAAAGCGGGTATACGTGAATACCTAGCCCAGAGACAGCCAAAACAGAATAGTCACACGAAATAGGCATGATCTCGGAGCAAGTGTGTTGGGTAGAGCCATCATCGTAACTGGAACTCCAGGGACAGGGAAAACCGCGTTCTCAACCCGACTGGCCCGGCAGATTGGTGCGAATTACATATCCCTAAACAAGTACGCCTCACAGCACAGGCTTTTGGGTGGGTATGATCGAAAAAGGAAATCCCGTATCGTAGACGTCGAGAAGACAAGGACAAGCCTGCAGCATTTGCTCGCTCGGACCAAAACACTGTCCGTGATCGATACACATGTTCCTGATGGAATCGTCCCGAAGAGGATGGCACAACTCATCCTTGTGCTCCGTTCGCACCCCAGAGTTCTCGAAACCCGGCTGAGAAAGAAACGATGGCCACTCACGAAAATTCGTGAGAATGTTCTCGCGGAGATACTGGATGCATGCTTCTTGGCATCAGTCAGATATTATGGCAGAAAGAAAATTGTTCAGCTTGACACGTCCCGCAACAGCATTGGGCGGTGCGTTGTTCTAGCTAGGAAAGTCTTGGAGAAGCCTCCGAAAATGACTCAAGTTGACTGGATAGCTAAGCTGGAAAAAGAGAGGCTGCTCGACATGTACCTGAAGTGACGCTGCGTTGCCGCATCTGAAGAAGCACTATCTGGTGTTGGAGTGCACAAATTGTAGACGATTCCTGTTGGCCGTATCCGACAAACGAACTAGAACTTGTCCGTACTGCGGCAAGCGCGTCCACATAGAAGACGCCAGAATCGCAGCCAGGTCGGAGAGTGCCGAAGAGGCGCGGCTTGTTCTGCAGGGGTTGAAGGTTGAGCTGCAGAAACGCAAGGCAAGTGGGTAAGTTGCTTTTCCGATAGTGTTACTAACCCCTCGTACTATGAGTCAGCCGAAATTCAATGTCATCTCTACCGGATCGCAGGTTCATGGAAGAGGTCACAAGCCTGCTCCAGAAGGTTGTAACCGTTACGACATCCGACGGAAAGAGTTACACGGGCATGCTGTCGGGCGTTGACCCACGCTCGATGAACCTTGTCCTAACCGATGCAAAGGACGAGGCTGGGCGAGTTATTTTCAAACTATTTCTGAATGGCAGTAGGGTCGCTCAGATATTCAGCCTAGAGAAAGGGTTCAACCTTCAGGCTTTAGCGGACAGGTTGGAACGAGTCTTCCCGAGAATGGTTAAGATGAACGAACCCGCTGGAGTGATCGTTGTGATGGAGAGGATTCGTGTCACAGAGAAGGGAATTATAGAAGGCACCGGGCCGGCTGCTGAAAGAGTACAGAGGGTCTACGACGAATTCATGCGCGAAAAAGTCTAGTCCCGAATGCACCAAGAGACGATGGCTGCAATACTATTGACTGTCGAAAGCTAGACTACAAGTTGTCTTTTGAGATTCGCCACAAGGACCTTCTGGGCAGAATCGGTCTACTCCACACGAAGCGTGGAATTGCGGAAACGCCGTTCCTTCTCCCCGTTGTGAACCCAAACACACAACTCATTCCTCCACGAGAAATACGCGCCAGTTTCGGCTTTGACGCTATAATCACGAACTCTTACTTGGTCTGGAAGCGCCACGGTGGGGAAGACAAACCGCCGACAATTCACCAACTGCTAAAATTCGACGGCATTATCGAAACAGACTCGGGCGCCTACCAGATACTGCGGTATGGGGAGGTGGAAGTACAACCGAAGGATATCATCCGTTTTCAAGAAAAGCTCGATAGCGAAATGGCCGTGATTCTGGACATCCCGACCGGGCAGGAAGGCTCGAAGGAACGCGCGAAATGGACGGTGGCCGAAACCATACGAAGGGCAGACGAAGCCCTGAGCTTAATCGCCAGAAGTGACATACTTTGGGTGGGACCCGTACAGGGAGGACTGTATCCGGACCTTGTGGCTTACTCGGCGCGTGAGATGTCGAAGAGAACATTTGCGATCCACGCTCTTGGCAGCCCCACGCCAGTGATGCAACAGTACCAATTCGAGACCTTGGTCGACATGATTATGGCGGCCAAGCTCAACCTGCCGCCTGACCGGCCGCTTCACTTGTTCGGCGCAGGCCACCCGATGATGTTTTCGCTGGCAGTGGCCTTGGGATGCGACATTTTCGATTCGGCCTCCTACGCTCTGTTCGCCCGAAAAGGGCGTTACATGACTTCCCAAGGAACTGCGAAGCTGGAGGACCTTGAGTACTTCCCATGCAACTGTCCCGCTTGCCACGGTCAAAAACCGGAAGACATCAGGAGACTGCTGCCAGTTGAGCGAGAAAGATTTCTGGCCTCGCACAACCTGCACAGCTGCCACACCGAACTCCAGACCGTAAAGCAAGCTATCATCGACGGCAGGCTCTGGGAGCTTGTTGAGGCAAGGTCACTGAATCATCCTTCCCTCAGACGGGCATTCAGGCGGATGCTCCAATATGCGGATGAGCTAGAAAGAGAGACTCCCATCAGAAAGAGGAAGGCGCCTTTCATCACTTCGTTTGAATCGCTTTGCAGGCCGGAGATTCTTCGCCATCAACAAAGGTTGCTTACTCTATACGAACCGCCCGCTCGGGCTAAGCAAGTTCTCCTTCTTCCTGAAAGCTACCTCCGACCCTTCCGCAATTCGATGCAAGAAACATGGCTCAAGAAGGCCGAGCGGAGGAGCGGTGTGCACATATGCTCGTACGGCTTGACATACGGCGTCATTCCGCAAGAATTGCTAGATGTCTATCCGTTATCCCAGACAGTAGACTCGATCTCTCCAACGAAAACAACGATCGATTTCACGATAAGGCGAATCGCGGCTTACTTGGAGAAAGCCAAGTACAAGTCATGTGTAATCGTCACTGAGGAGCCCTGGCAACTCAATGCGGCAGAATCACTCCGCAAGAAACTCGCGAGGAAAATGAAGTTCAGAGTGATAGAATCAGGAGATGACAAGAAGGAGTTGTCATCGCAAATCCCAAAGGCTCTGAAGGGCCAGAAGCAGCGATAACAATAAGCTAAATTGCTTACATGCAAATCTTACGGCATTCGGTTGTTACAGAAATGAACCTTGAACAGGTCAAGCGCGAAATTGAAGACCTTGGCAAGTCTCCCGTCGCTGAAAGAATGTACCCCGTAACATCAGAGTGGGTTCCCATCACAGACGTTCTCGCGATCATAGAGAGATTCGAAAGACATTGGAAACAGTACAAGCGAAACGCGAAGAATGAAAGCGAAGTAAGTTTGATTACTGAAATCGTCGGAGACAAATAGATCGCCAGGGCTCTCGATGTTTCGCAGGTTTTAAGTTGCGTGACAATAGACTAAGGTGAAGAGGAAAATGGATCGCGAACAGGTTCTGAAACACCCCACTCATCCGATTGAGGTTCACCCCGACAAGACCGTAAGCGACCTGGTCAGTGACATGGCGTTCATCGGTTTTCAGGGCCGCATGCTCGGTGAGGCCGCTGATGCGTGGACGTCTATGCTAAAGAAACGTGAGCTGGTGATATGGATGGGCCTAGCCGGGGCCATGGTTCCGGCAGGAATGCGCCGGATCGTCACGTATCTGATTAGAAAAAGGATGGTCGATGTGCTTGTGGGGACTGGCGCAACGCTATACCACGACGCCTACGAAACTATAGGAGGGAGACATTTCCTAGGAACAGATCAAATCAACGACGTCATGCTGCGACGGCACAGAATAGACCGAATGTACGACGTCTATGCTGATGAGAAGAGGTTCTACAGGCTCGACACAATGATTGAGAAAGACTTCGCCTCTCGACTCGAAGATCACAGGCCCTACTCTTCGCGGGAAATCATGTATGAATTCGGCGGTTGGGTATCCGAGAAGTCTCGAGGAGAAGATGGCATATGTGTTGCATCACATGACTGCGGCGTGCCTGTCTTCGTTCCCGCGTTCTGCGACAGTGGTTTAGGTTTCTCGCTGATGTTCGCGAATAGGCGAAGGGGCCGACGCATAATAGTCGACCACATGCGTGATGTCGACGAGAGCTCTAAGATCACTGAGAAGTCACGCAACACGGCCGTGGTCATTGTCGGAGGCGGTGTCCCTAAGAACTTCATGCAGCAGACTGCTGTGATCGCCAGTTACCAAACAAGGCATGACCGCACCCACAACTTCGCGATCCAATTCACAACCGATGTGCCGCAGTGGGGAGGCCTCAGCGGGTCCACGTTCGAGGAAGCCCAAAGCTGGGGAAAGTACAATCCACACGCCAAGATGGTTCAATGCTTCGCTGATGCAACAATCGCGCTGCCAATCGTGGTGCAGGCCCTGAGCCAACGGTTCAAGAAGCTCAGAAGGCGTGTTCCTCAGTTCGAATGGGACCATGAAAGAAACGGTTTGAAGATTACCTTTCAGTCTGTGAAGCTCTAGGCGGTCGTCAGCCGTACTTGTATGAAATGCCGAATCCGCCTTTCGGATGCTTCCACCCGATATTGTAGCATGCCACGGCGCAGGCCCCGCATTCGACGCAGGCATCGTAGGTGATCATGATCTTGTCTTCTTCCCACTTGTAGACATCTGTGGGACATACTCTGACGCATACAAAGTTGAAGGGGCATTTCAGACACATCGTGGGGTCCTTGACCCAAAGGTGGGGCTCTTCGTCGACCTTGTACCGGTTTCTGTACAACTTGTCCTCGATACTCAGAAGCTTCTGCAAGGTCACGAGAAGAGCCTCCAAAGGCTGTAGAAGTCCCGCAGCAGCCCGATCCTTGACCGACGCTTGTACAAAGTTGATTTCATCTGCTTGATCTTGGCGTCCTTTGTTTCCTCGTCCACGACGTGCCACATGTAGGCCAACTCGTTAAGCGTTTCCGGGTAGACGCTGAAGAAGTGTGGGTTGGACGAGAAGAACCCGGGTATCTCCCTATACTTCCTGAGGTCCTTTAGAACGTAACTCTCTTCCAACCTCTGCCTGTATCTCGCCAGCGTTCGGGAAGAAAAGTCCTTCTGCTTCTTGGCTTCGATAACGGTTTCGCCAGCAATGATTCCAGACGTCAACGCTAAGTTTGTGCCTTCCCAATTAATGGCATTGACGAGCATCGCAGCGTCACCTACGACAAGCATGCCGTCCGAGTAAATCCTGGCAACGTAATCGTATCCGCCTTCTGGAATTAGGTGCGCCGAGTATTCCTTCAGTTCGCCTTCTCGAATTATAGGCGCGATGGAGGGATGGTTCTTCAGTTGTTCGAGCAACTCGTTGGGCCGCTGACCGCTCTTATCCAAATCGCGTAGGCTGATGCCAATACCTATGGAGATTGTGTCGCGGTTAGTGTACATGAAACCTTCATGCATCCCCGGTCCCCAGCCTACGAGTAGTGCAGCAACCCCTTCGTCAGGGCCAAGGTTGAATCTGTCTTCGATCTTCTGTTTCGGCAGGGCGACAACTTCCTTCACGGCCAAAACGACCGTACCGGGTTTGAGTTCGTCTCTCAATCCGGCCTGCCTAGCCAGCGCGGAATTCACGCCGTCAGCAGCGACCACAACATCTGCCAAAACGTCGCCTCGGTCACTCTTCACACCAACGATCTTCCCGTTTTCCTTTATCACATCCTCTACCGTGGTGCGGTTGATGATGGTTGCTCCTGCATCCTCAGCCAGCTTCGCAAACCAAGGGTCAAACTTCGCTCGGTGAACTGTGAAGGCGTTGTACTGGTTGTTGAAACGTTGGTTTCTGTGAGCCAGGAGCAGATGCGAGTCTTTGGAAAGGAACCAGTATTGGTATTCTACAACATGCCTCTCGATAGGTGCAGTCTTCCAGAATTCGGGCGCAATCTGCTCGGTGTGGTGTCTAAAGATGACTCCGCCGAAGACATTCTTGGCGCCTGGCTTTTCGCCCTTTTCGAGAACCAGAACATTCAGGCCTGCCTTCGCCATGGTGTACGCGGCCGCTGCACCTGCAGGCCCGGCTCCAACCACTACGGAGTCGAACTTTTCTGCCATGGCGCCAACTCAGCCAAACCGCCGCTTTTCAGTTCATCTATCAACGCGGGAATGACCTTGAAAATGTCGCCAACAACTCCGAAGTCGGCCATTTTGAAAATCGGGGCGTTCGGGTCGCGGTTAATTGCCACAATATAGTCGACATTCATGATACCCACGATGTGTTGAATGGCCCCTGAAATCCCAACTGCCACGTACAGCCTTGGCCTTACAGTGAGGCCTGTCTGTCCAACTTGGTGCTCAAACCCAATCCAACCAGCCCGGACAGCTGCCCTCGAGGCTCCGACCTGGCCGTTCAGGATTCTGGCCAGCTCTTCGACCAAGTAGAAGTTCTTCGCTGAGCCGAGACCCCTCCCACCTGACACAATGACCTGTGCATCTTCCAGCCGCACTCCAATCTTCTCGATAGGCACGAATTCTATCACGTTCGTGTTCAGATCCTGTTTCCTGAGGTCAACGTGCATGCGGACAATTTCGCGGTCTCCATCTGGAGATGGTGGCAATGCCTTCATGACTCGGGGACGAACGCTAGCCATTGTCGGCCTGTGTTTGGGACAAATGATTGTTGACATCAGGTTGCCGCCATAGTCCGGTCTAGTTCCCATGAAGGTTCCAGATTCAGTGTCAACATCTAGGGCTGTGCAGTCAGCGATCAGCCCTGTTTCTAAGAAAGTAGCCGCAGAGCCCGCAAGGTCCCTGCCTCTGACCGTTCCGCCTATTAGCAACGCTTCGGGCCTGTACTTCCTCACAGCCTGAGTCATGGCAACCGCATAAGGCTGCGTCCTGTAGTCCTCGAGCTGTTCATGGTCAACCATGTATACCTTATCTGCGCCGTAGGCGAAGGCATCTTTTGCCAAATGCTCAACATTGTTTCCGATTACCAGTGCTGCCAGCTTAGTTCCGTATATGCTTGCAAGTCGCTTACCCTCGCCGAGCAGTTCCCACCCTACCTGCGCAGGTCTGCCATGCAAGTGCTCGATGAAGACCCAGACTTCTCCGAACTTTTCAGAATTCTCGATTTTGCTAGCAGGCTGTCCCAGCATTTCTACAATGGTACTCGGGTTTGTGATCTGCACCGGCGTCTGAAGGCTTTCAGCCTGCGAACTACCAAGCGCGCGAACGCTTACGAGTTTCTGAATGAGCCATTTGGCAGCAGCTCTAGGATCCGCTGTGCCGTCAAAAATTTCGCCCTGTTTTCTTCCAGGCGGAGGGAAAACTTTTTTCACGATGGTTGGTGAACCCTTCAAACCAAGTAGGTCGGGGTCGGCGCCCATTGTATTCTTGTCCCAGACTTCGACCTTCATGCGCTTTGCTTTCAGCATTCCCTCAACGGTAAACTTTCTAGGCTTGTTTGCTTCTTCTGTAATCGTCAGGACCGCAGGTAATGGGGCTCGAACAGTTTCGATGCCATCGTCGAACCTGTGCTTTGCAACGATTGCTTGGGACTCAAGGTCTATCTCCTCAATCATCGTGACATTCGATATGATCGGAATGCCGAATCTGACCGCGATGCCGGGCGGGACCTGTCCAGTTTCACCGTCGATGGCCACCTTCCCGCTCAGGATGATGTCGAATGGTTGGTTCTCCGCTATTCTCTGCATAGTCTTCCAGAGCGTGTAGGAGGTTGCCAACGTATCCGCGCCGGCCATCTCCCTGTCAGAGGCAAGGACTGCGCGGTCAGCCCCGATGGCGAGGGCTTCACGCAAGCCATCCTGCGCCTGAAGCGGGCCCATTGAGACTGCTGTGACTGTTCCCCCAAATCTCTCTTTGAGCCGCAGTCCCTCTTCAAGAGCATTCAGGCAAAAGGGGTTAACGATGGACGGGATTCCTTCACGGATCAGGTTGAGCGTTATCGGGTCGAAACGGATGTCTGCTGCGTCAGGGACTTGTTTAACCATCACTATGATGTGCAAATCCGTTTTCGACCCTTGAAGGGATACTTCGGAATCGGCTTTCCCGGTCTCAGCGAAGTCCGAATTTTGACTGGGTGAGTTTCTAAACTACCCTTTTAGTGTTTCCCGGAAAGAAAAAGCGAATAGAAGATACCTAGGCCGATTCCATGTCGCTCGAGGAAGGTTCACCAGGTTCTGGGGGAGCCTGCATCGCAGCCTCTCGTGCAGCCTGGACAGATTTCAACCTCGTAATGTAGCCGGCTATGCGGTTGCGCAGCCTCTTTGATTTCGTTATGACAAGTTCATTAACCGCCTTCTTGTCCGCCTCGAACTCCCCTGCGAAACGGTCAGGGTACCTTCTCAACAGCTCTCTCGAAATTCTCTTGACCGTTTCCGTGCGAACCTTGCCCAAATACTGAACCCACTACGGGAACCCGACACGTGCAAGCCGCACGCAACATAAACTTTGCTAAATGAGACCTCTGTCATTCCCGATCAGCCGTTGAAAGTTGCACCAGACTGCATAGCGGACCGACTCAGCTCTTTCAGACCTTATTTCGGCGAGTTTTCTGACCACGTCTATCACGAGCGATGGCTTAATGGTTTTTCCCTCGTAGGGCCCACGGTACTGAACTGGGCCATCTGTTTCACTCAGAATGGTGTTTAGGTTGACTTTCCGCGCGATCTCAACTATCCTGCCTGAGTAGGCTACAGACGGGCCTACTGTGATGAAGTAGCCGTTGTCTTCAATCAGCGGAAGCTTGTTCACGGGACCTGTGTACCAGTGCAGGAGAACCTTCGGAGGGTGAAAAGATGATAGGACTTCCAAAACCTCGTCGACGGCCCGCCGCGAATGAATAACGGCGGGTAGCTGCTTCTTCTCCACCAAGCCCAAAAAGAACCTGAATACCTCGCGCTGCGCGTTGCTCTTCTCCAATCTCGCCGATGGCGCGGACGTATTCACGATTGTTATCGACGAGGCCCTCGAACCTGTCCAATTCGTAATCGGTTTCGTTTGCGACTGTCCACGGGTGTACTCCAACGGCTGCAAGAATCCTGTCGTTGTATCGCTTCGCGAGCGAGACAGTCTCAAGGGAAGACTCATAATCGACTGCGTTGGAGAGGAGCCGTTCCACGCTGTTCTTCGCTGCGTCGGCCATGATTTCCCCAACTTGACCTGAGTATCCCGAGTCTGCGAGATGGAGGTGCGCATCGACGTAGGTCATGATTCGCGACTCTGTAGCTTCATTGAATGTGGGCCAATGCTAAATCTCGGCTGGTTTGGGATGTCATGGGCGCGTTTTTTGCAACAAAATTGTTCTGTTCACCCAATGTGGGGCTCAATAGTGAAAACATCATTCTTACAAGGCCTATTGGCAGTAAGAAGATAGTTTTAATAGCTTCAACCTGCCACGCGTGAAAATCGTGGTTTTTCATGCCCGAGGAGCTTTCCACAGCCGCTGTTAGAAGGCTCATCGAGAAGGCCGGCGCCGACAGAGTAGGCGACGACGCGGTCGAGGAGCTCGGCAAGATCCTAGAAGACTTCGCGGTCAAGGTGGGGAAAGAAGCCAGCGGCCTCGCGCGGCATGCGGGCAGAAAGACTGTGAAAGCCCAAGACATCCAGCTGGCCATCAAACGGGTTCCGCCGCCGTAGAAGACGGTGACCCTTCCAAACCGCCCAACTCTTCCTAGGAGAGCTGCACCAGTCAAGGTTGAGTTAGTTACTGTCTAATAACGCCAAGCAAGCGACTATCGGGGGCTTGAAGTTCTCCGGCCTAGTGGCAGGGCACTGCCTTCTGCATATCCGTCCTATGGGCGGTCCTGAAGGATAGGCCGCATCCGCAACTCGCGACGGCGTTGGGGTTATTGAACTTGAACCCGGATGACTGTATCGATTCGTAGTATTCGACTTGCATTTCTTTGAGGAACTGCATGCTCTTGGGGTCGACCACAACCTTGGCGTTGCCGTCAAGCTCTAAAACGAAGTCGTCGGGTTTGACGAAGCCTAGCGCCATGCCATAGTTCAGGCCTGCGCAGCCTCCGCCCATGACAAAGACCCTCAGAACCTTACCCTGGTTCTCGGGTTTCTGGAGTATCGTCTTCACGCGCTGGATTGCACTGTCCGTGAAGTAAATGGTTGGCTGCGTGATGGCCTCCATGGCTCTCCCTCGCCTCAATTATGACGTATGGCTTGCCTTTAGCCCATCTGATTTCGGGACGTCATAAAAATGCTTTGATTTCGGTCCAAGCGGGTCGGGAAAGGCGAGTAGAAAAGTAGCACTTTCTTCTTTATTTCCAGCCGCACTTAAATTCTTGGAGCACGAGGCGAATTCCGAGGTGTTCCGGGCGTGCCGAAGAAGAGGAAAGCCAGGCTTAAGGTTGGTAAGGAAACGCTCACCGTCGAAACTCGGGCTGAAGACGAGTACGAAGCCTAAGGTTACACTCAAGTATGCTACTGACCGGGTTTTCGGTCAGCGTGGTATCCAGGCTCTATGCTGGAATCCAGAATGTAACGAACTGAGTTCTTAGGTAGATAGCCAGAAGAAGCAGTGATGCTAAAGAGAAGATGGACAGATAATCGATTCGCCTCAGAGAAACCGTTCTGTACCATGTCCGCTCTTTCCGAGCGCCGAATGCCCTGAGTTCCATTGCGTCAGCCACATCATATATGGACAGCATCGCACCGATAGCAACCGGCACCAAGAGAGGAACCGTATTGACAATGCGGGAGATCAAGCCTCCCCTAGCCCTCACCTTGTAGCCGCGAGCCATCTGCGCGTTCATCGTTGTCTCGAGTTCCTCAACATACACAGGTAAGTAGCGCAGCGCCAAGTCAACAACGAATGCACCCTTGTACGGAACCTTCAGCCTAGCCAAGGCGGGGGCGTAGAGCGCCGGGTCCGTGGTCATTATGACCGCCACCGAGACGATGGCTAGAGAGAGAAATCGCATGATTGCTCCCAGTGCGAAGAAGACACCTTCCACAGTCACGCGGAAGACCCAGAACTGCGCGATCACATGGGGGTTCGGAACGGTTGCACCGAGGAAAGTGAAGAGGGCATTAACGGACGATATGACGACAATTATTGTGATGAGAAATCTCCACGTCGATCTTACTTCCCTGAAGGGTATTCTCGCCGAGGCATAGAGCAGAATCGATGCTACGAAGGGGAAGGCAAGGATTCTGATGTCGAGAAAAGCGACTTCTAGGAAAATGAATAGAACAACGAGTAGGAGTTTCGTCCGTGGGTCGAGTCTGTGAAGGAATGTGTTACCTGGGAAATGTTTTATCCTGATCATTGAACCGCGCTGTTAGACCCTGCGAGCACGGCCTGCCGTTGCTGATGCGTACGCGTACAGCAGTATCGGGGTTAGGATGAATCCGTTTACAGCGTTAGTGCCGCCGGCGGCAATGAATTCTCCCATGGCTGCTTCCCAGGTGCTAATCCCGATTTGGAATGCGTAATCTGTCAAGGCAGCGAATCCGATTCCTACGACTGAGCCAAGCACCGCGAGGACTGCAGCGGCCACAAGGCCTTTCGCTTTTGGCCAGTCGATGCGCTTGACCACGTAGTATCCTATTCCGGGGACTACGCCCATCAGGCCGTTTCCTATGTCCCAGTTCCAGAAGAAGCCGCCAAAGGAAACAGCGTCAGCCAAGATGTTGCCTAAGAAACCTGAGACGAAGCCTGTGATGGGTCCGAACACGAACCCGAAGAGCATCGGAATCGCGACTGTTGGTCTGATAGCGATTAGGCCCACTCCTGGGAGTTGCAGAGCGTTGAAGGGTATCGTCAGGGCTGCATAGAGTGCTGTGCCCACTGCCATTGCTACAATCTGCTTAGCCGAGAACAGTGATTCCTTAACTTCAGTTGTGCCCAACTCTTGGTTCACAGCCACGGGTGTGCGGGTGCTCACTATATAAGAGCTAGCCACTTCCAGAGGACTTTAGCAGCTCAGCCAGCGGCAGCACAGCCTTCCCGTCAGTCAGTGTTCGCGAAATCTCGATCAGCGAAGTTTCCCTAATCGCGCCCTCAGACAGAATGCTGGGATCCGCGAGAATAGTCCTGGTGAGGCCGTCAGCTATGATTCTTCCACTGCCCAAGACTATCGCTCTGTCTGTATATTCGACGGCCAAGTCAGGATCATGTGTAATGACCACAAAGGCTCTGACCCGCTTCTCTAGTGATTGGATGAACTCCATGAATTGAGAACAGCTCCTGTAATCTTGGCCTGCCGTCGGCTCATCCAAAATCACACACCTCGGTTCCATGGTGAGAACCGAACCAACGCAGATCCGTTTCTTCTCCCCAAAACTTGAGGCAAATGGTGACTTGTCAAGCAGGTGGGCTATTGAACAATGTTCCGCTGTCTCAGGAATGATTCTGGAAATCTCACCTGCAGTGACACCTATGTTCTTTGGGCCGAAGCTGAGTTCTTCGCGAACAGTCTTCGCGAAGAGCATTGAGAAGGGGCTTTGGAAAACTATGCAGGCTATTCGCGCTATTTCGGCGGGAGATAGCGTTCTGGTGTCCTTTCCCATAACTAAAATCCGTCCTGAACTCGGTTTCAGTAGACCCACGATACACAATGCTAGTGTCGATTTCCCAGCCCCGTTGTTCCCTAGCAGCGCGATTCTCTCGCCTTCACGAATTGTGAAGCTGACGTCTTCGAGGGCCCGGACTCCGCCACTGTACTCGAAACTTACGCCTTCAGCCCGGATGAGCTCTGGGCCTAGCTCAACACCGACCTCGGGGTGGCGCTCGACACGGCCGCTTGGCATCTTGCCACGCATTCTATGTCTTAAGATGTATTCGGCCGGAACTTTGAGCACGTCACTGAATTGCACCAGAATATCGGCGTCACTCTGATCTGCTAGGATCCTGCCCTTGTCGATTACCACAACCCTGCTGGGTTTCGCGCGCAGAACCTCTTCAGTCCGGTGCTCGGCTGCAATGATAGTCCTACCCTCGCCGTGAAGTCTGCGGAATATCTCCTGCATGAGCCTGACGCCGTTCGAATCGAGGTTAGCCAAAGGCTCGTCAAACAGCAAAATGTCAGCTTCCATGGCTAGGACGTCAGCAATTGCAAGCCGCTGCTTCTGACCACCTGAGAGGGCGAACACGGAGCGCTCGCGCAGTTGCAGAATATCCATTGACTTGAGGCTGTGTTCTACTCGCCTTTCAATCTCAGGTTGGGGTAGGGCCAGGTTGCAAGGGCCGAAGGCAACTTCGTCCTCAACTTTCGATGAGACCAGCTGCTTGTCAGGCTCCTGAAGTACAGTCCCAACTGTAAGTGAAAGGTCCAGGAATCTTGACCGCGAAACAGAAGCTCCCCGAACCTTCACGTCTCCTATGTATTGGCCGAGGTACCTGTGCGGAATTAGGCCGTTAATGCATTTTAGCAGGGTTGACTTTCCGGACCCACTCGCGCCCGCGAGCAGAATGAACTCTCGCCTGTCAACCATCAGGTTCACTTTGTCTAGCGCTGCGTCTGTGCGATTTTCGTAAATGAAAGACAGGTTCCTGATTTCGATCTCGTGCATCGGCGTCCGCCGCTGGCCGGGCTTGTTTGTATTCCTAGCTTGGGTCTGGAATAATGCTGTTTGTGTTGAGGTTCGGAGTCTCACACTCACAAAATGTGGGGATAAGGATTTGACTCACTCAAGTTGCTTCGGTACGAGTTCCAGGCAGCGAATCATTGTTTTTGTTCACACCCGAATCGTTATCTGGGAACGCATCGCTTCCGTACAAGCCCAGCATTCCTGAGGGGAAACTGTGGTTGCCAATCAGTATCATGTTCAGTGGCAACGGCGACTTGAGTTCGCTTCGTGTTGCAGAACTAAGTTCTAAGGTAGAGGAGAAAGGGTTCGACGGTTTGTGGTTTGGCGAGACGACGCTCCGTGACGCTACTGTGCTAGCCACAGTCGCCGCATGTTCGACCAAGAAGATTCCGCTCGGGACGTCGATTGTGAATGTGTTTACTAGGTCACCGGGCCAGTTGGCTCTGGTAGGGGCCACCCTCAACGAGCTCTCGGGCGGCAGATTCACGCTTGGACTTGGAGTTAGCACAGGGGCGATTATCGAGAACTGGCACGGCCAACGCTTCGACGAGTCCATGGAAAGGATGAACGAAACTGTCATGCTTCTACGAGCATACTTCTCGGGTGAAAAGTTCACACACCAGGGGAAGTATTATTCACCCGTCGGCGCAAGGATGAGGCGCATCCCACCGCCCAAAATTGCGCTCGCGGCTCTGAACGACAGGATGATCAGGAGAGCTGCAGCTGTGGGCGATCGAATCATTCTGAACCTGTACCCACCCGAAAGAATAGGGCATGCCATATCTCTCATAGAAGAGAGCGTGCTCAGAACAGGTAGGAAAGACAGGCCAACTCTGTCAGTGATGCTGTACTCCTACGTCCTCGGGAACGACGAGAAAGGCCTAGATGCTGCAAAGGATTTGGTTAGCTTCTACGCCAGCGCCCCAGCGTATTCGAAGCTATTCTCTAGCTTGGGATTCTCGAAGGAAGCGCAAGCCATGTTCGAAGCTTGGAAAGCCAAAGACAGGGACACTGTCAAGAAGAACGTAACACATGACATGATTGACAAGTTGATGGTCCTCGGGACAGTTCGCGAGTTGAGGGAACGTGTGAAGGCTTACCATGAGAGCGGCGTGGACGATGTATTCATCTCCCCATCACCCTTCGGCGATTACGAAGGCAACATAGACGAGGTCATCAATCGATACTTCTAGCAGGTCTGGACTGGCAAATGACTGATGAATTTCTTGATGCCGTGAAGTCAGGCGACATGGCCAAGATCAAAGGGCTTCTTGAACCGCCTCGCCGTTCTCATTTATTTTGTAGGACTTCACAACCCTTCGACCTGGTGTGGAATTGCTTCCCAGTGTATTCCTGAAGTTCGTTGGTGTCTGTCTTCTTGCGTTCGGCTTCTATGATACATCCATATACTGGTACGCTCTCAAAGAGGGCCACGGATCGTTCGACTTCTTCGGTAAGACACTACCGGCTAATCACAAGATAGTCAGGACAGGTTTTGGCTGCGTGCTGTTGTTTTACTACGCGATTGGTTCGACACTGCTTGTTCTCGGCTAGTAGGATGAACATACTTAATCCACCCCTCAGCGGGTGGGATTCGAATCCCGAGTCAGTTCTACTGCCCTTCAGAGCTACGTCCTCATATCCTATGAGATTCCCTCCGACGCAAAGAGATATAGTCAGCAGCAAGGGCACAGGTCCTGTATGCGCGAATTCCTGAGAGCCGTGTCGCCTTCGGGGCACATGTTCTTCCCGGATCCCAATGTTAGGTGGCTTGGCGATCTTGTGAAGCCTTGGGATGGAGACACGAGAATGCGGATTGCCGTGCTGGGCGTGCCCTTTGATGCTGCAACAGTATCAGACCGACGGGGCTCGCGCCACGCACCTCAGAGAATAAGGGAGTATCTCTACTCGAAAACCCGGTACAGCGTCGAACATGATTCAGAGCTGACCGACGGGGTCTTTGACTGCGGAGATCTTGAAGTGAACATAGCTGATTTTGATGAGACTATGAGGCGGCTGCGACTTGTGGCCGCATCAGTGTTCGCGAAGGCAGGCTACGTCTTGACCTTAGGCGGCGATCACTCCTTGACCTATGAGTTGGTTAAGGCAGCGCGGGCCCAGGCTAAACATGAGATTGGCCTAGTGCAGTTCGATGCACACCACGACACTCGCGAAGAGTGGGGTCAACACAGTGGTTTCTGGCTGAGGCGGCTTATTGACGATGGAGTCGTAAGAGGCGAAAACGTGCTTCAAATCGGCATTAGGGGTTCATTGTACTCGAAGTACTACATAGAACACCTGAAGGATCACGGAGTTCACTATCTGACTGCTTGGAAAATGCGGGAGATAGGGGTACGAGCCGCGTCAAAGCTCGCGGTAAGCCGGCTGAAGCGATTGGGTGGGGTCTATTTGACCTTTGACATAGATGCGGTCGACCAAACTGATGCACCAGGCACCGACCATCCTTCTCCAATGGGGCTGACATCCTGGGAAGCGATTTTCATGGTGTACGATTTGGCTTCGAGACTCAATGCCAGGTGGATGGATATTATGGAGGTCAGCCCTCCACATGACATCCAAGATCATACGGTGAAGCTTGCAGCGGAATTGGCTGCCCAGTACATGCACGCATGCTCGAAGGCTGGGGCCTCCGGAAGATAATGAGGTTCAAGATTGCAATAGCCCAGGCTGACTCCAAGTCGGGCGATAGGGCTGGCAACCTTCGCAGGGCTGAGGCCTCCATCAAAACAGCTGCCGAGAAAGGGGCGCGGATCGTGCTCTTCCCCGAGTTATACCTCACCGGCTACTTTCTTGGCCCAAAACTCAGAGAACTATCAGAACCTCCCTGCGGACCCAGCTTGAGGAAAGTCTCACGACAGGCGAAGGAGGAACAGATAGCGATAGCACTCGGATTTGTTGAACGAGGCAAGAGGAGTCCCCGCATCTACAATTCGCTCGCCATATTCGATCCAGAGGACGGGTTGCTTGGAATCCAAAGAAAAGTGCACCTGTGCAGAGGTGAGAAAGGCTTCTTCACGCCCGGGCAGGATGTTTCAGTCTTTGAAACGGAATTTGGCAAGGTTGGACTGATGATATGCTACGACATGTACTTTCCCGAGTTGCCAAGACTGCTTGCACTAGAGGGGGCTCAATTGCTTCTTGTCTCCTCGGCGGATTGGAAGCCCTGGCAGGATACAGCGCACACCCTCGCAAGAGCTAGAGCCATAGAGAACGAACTATTCCTGGCCTACTGTAATCGAGTCGGCTCTGAAGGGAGGCTTCGCTTCTTTGGGCGAAGTTGCCTCATCGACCCGTGGGGACGAATCGTCGCCGGAGCCTCAGAAGCTGAACGGCTGATACTTGCAGAAGTGGACTATGATTCAATCAAGCGTAGGAGGAGCGACATCAATTACATTCTAGACAGAAGGCCGCAAGCCTATCGAATCAAGAGTCGGAAATATCCAGTCGCATGATAATTGCACAGTTGTATCTTGGCGCCTGGGACAAGATTTGTGAATTTTACCCATCACGGAATTGGCGTGAGGCAATCTCATAATCTGCCGAAACACGTACAAGCTTTCAATGGCGATGAGCCTAATCACCCTCTTTCAGTTGTCGCAGAAGCATCCATTCTCGAGAAGAAAAGTTGCTTGCACCTGCATATACCGGGGTCCTTCGTGATCGGAGAGACGTACAATTAACTGCGACACAGCTGTGCTAGAAAGCCGTTCCGACCACACGCTCGATTGGCATTGAACTAGTCAATTGCCTCAGCATTGGTCAAATACTCTGAGAAAACCACCAATCGAACGCATGCTCCTGGCCTTGTTCCAGGCTAAACGGGAGCCTCACACGGAGAAGTGGGAGTTGAGATCCGACCAACACCTCGCAGCAGGTTCGAAGATCGAATAGCGGGCGGAGTTGAACCAGAATCATGCCTCTGAACCGTGCGCACGTTGCCATTTCTGTTTTCACTGTTTTGATGTTGATTGCGTTTTCGTTTCCTTCGGGTTTGTTTGCAGGGACCGTGAGG
>CAZYOZ010000022.1:0-26815 GCA_964649235.1 uncultured Candidatus Bathyarchaeia archaeon | reverse complement strand
TCGGATTCACCTTCTTCGGCATCGACACAGTCCCAATTATGGCGTTCATCGGAGCAGCAGGAGCCACCTTTACCGTGTATAACATCGCCAGAGTCGGCCCAAGAACCCCTGTCGTAACACTGCTACTATCTGGCATAGCGGTCAGCATCTTTCTATCTGCCCTAGTCTCCATGCTGCAGGTCGTTGCTGGCTGGGAACTCCACAAGCTTGTCTTTTGGCTCATGGGAGGATTCTCCTATGCAGGGTGGAGGGAGGTATGGGCCATCCTACCCCTCGTCTGTTTGGGCATAGCTCTAACATACCTTTTCGCAAGAGACCTCAACATACTGGCCCTAGGTGAGGAGGAAGCTCAGCACCTAGGCGTTGACGTCGAGAAGTCGAAGAAGATTCTGATTCTTCTCGGCTCCCTACTAACAGCCGCAGCCGTGTCCATTAGCGGGTTAGTTGGCTTCGTCGGGCTGATAGTGCCCCACTTGACGAGAATGCTGGTAGGCCCCGACCACAGAATACTAATACCATCTTCACTTTTGACGGGCGCCATCTTCCTAGTCTGTTGCGACGCCATCGCGCGGGTCGTATTTGTGCCTTCAGAATTACCTGTGGGAATAATAACAGCTCTTTCAGGCGGGCCTTTCTTCATCTATCTCTTGCGCAAGAAGAAGGGAACCTATTCGCTCTGAGGAAGAATGAACTTGGTTTCCTTAGAGATAGATGGTATGAGTTGCGGCTACGACTCGAGTCCAGTCTTGGAGAGTACGAGCTTCTCAGCGAAGGAAGGCGAGTTCATAGGAATCCTCGGGCCGAATGGATCTGGAAAGACAACGTTGCTAAGGACAATAAGCAGAACGTTGAAGCCGTACAAAGGCGTCGTGCTACTAGACGGCAGAGACATCTACCAAATGGTGAACAAGGATGTTGCGAAGCAGCTAGCTGTCGTCCCTCAAGACTCTGTCGTCATGTTCAACTTCACTGCTTTAGACGTCGTTCTCATGGGACGGAACCCCCATCTGAACAGGTTTCAATTCGAGAGCTCGGGTGATCTAATGATCGCTAGGGAGTCCATGGAGTTGACGCAAACTTGGCACCTAGCGGACACACCGATAGCGAAGGTGAGCGGCGGACAACGACAGCGGATAATCATCGCTAGAGCCTTAGCGCAGAAACCTAAGGTGCTCTTGCTCGATGAACCCACACTCCATCTTGATCTCAAGAGTCAAATCGAAATCTTGGACCTTCTGAGAACACTATGTAGACAGAGCGAACTCGTTGTCATAGCCGTCTTTCACGACTTCAACTTGTCTGCCAGGTACTGCGACAAAATCATCTTGCTGTGCGACAAGAAAATAGTCTCGCTCGGAGAACCTGAGGAAGTTCTCACGAAAGAAAACATATCAGATGTGTTCCGAGTCGAAGTGTTCGTCAAACGTCACCCAATCACTGGCTCTCTTTATGTTATTCCGCTGATAGGGTCTAGGTCAAGGGAAGCTAAGAAAGAGGGCTTCAGGGTTCACTTGATATGCGGAGGCGGTTCGGGTAGCTCGTTGATGACGAGGCTTGTCAGAGAAGGATGGAACGTAACAGCGGGCGTGCTCAACATCCTAGATACGGACCATGAGACTGCTGAGACGCTTGGCATTCCGACTGTCAGTGAAGCTCCGTTTTCACCAATAACATCCCAAACGTACGAGGATAACTTGAGGTTAATCCAGAAGGCAGACGCGGTCATTGTGGCAGATTTCTTGGTAGGCTTTGGTAACCTGAAGAACCTGGAGGCGGTTAAAGCCGCGTTGGAAAAGAAGATACCGACAATAGTCGTCTCTAGTGTACCAATCGAGAAACGAGATTTCACCAAAGGCAAGGGCGAGGCCCTGTTCAAGGAATTGCTGGCAAGTGGAGCGATCATTGTAGGCACTCATGATGGGGCCGTGGGTGCCATTGAGTCATTAAGAAGCCAGAGATTATCGTGACCTGATAGAGAAGAATGATGGTTGGTTTGTTCCAGAGTGAAACAAAGATCTGCGGAGAAACGGACGAATATCCGCACTAAGACTAGGGCGCACGTCATTCATGCAGGTTAAAGCATAATGGCCAATGATGCGCTCTCGGATGTGTCCAGACGAATAAGACTTCTGTTGGAAGCGGCAGTGCGCAGGAATATAGCTGAATGCGTTCTGCTCTCTGGCGGGTTGGACACTTCGATAGTGGTGGCCCTTGCGAGCAAGTATTCCAAGTTGACGGGCATTACTGTCTCGCTGGGTGAAGCCCCGGATGTCAAATTCGCCGCAATAATCGCCGAGAAATTCGGTCTGAGCCATGACGTCATACGAATCAACATCAATGACATTGAAGAATCCATCGTCGAAGTCGTTGGAGTGATGCAATCCTTTGACTCTATGGAAATCCGAAATGACGCAACAATTCTGATCGCTTTGAAGAGCGCAAAGGATGCTGGATTTGATGCAGTTATGACTGGCGACGCAGGCGACGAGCTCTTCGCGGGCTATAGTTTCCTCTTCAATATGAATTCTGATGAGCTGGAAAAAAGGCTCAGAAAAATCTGTAGCACGATGCGATTCTCTTCTGTTCCTCTCGCAGAAAGCTTGGGAATGAAGGCGAAACTCCCATTCCTTGATGAAGAATTCAAGTGCTATGCGATGGAAATTCCGGTGCAGCTTAAGATTCGCGAGGAGCGAGGGCACATCTACGGTAAGTGGATTTTGAGAAAAACGTTCGAGCAGGATTTGCCCGACGAAATCCTTTGGAGGGTGAAGATGCCGATCGAGCAGGGTTCAGGCACTTCCTCTCTTCCAGAATACTACGAAGCGAAGGTTTCTGATTCAGAGTTCAATCGGATGAGGGAAAAGTTTTGGGAATCGGACAGGGTGCGGATTAGAGACAAAGAACAGTTAGCATACTATGAAATCTACAGGGCGATTTTCGGAAAACCGAGCGGTCGAGGCAGTGGAAACATAATTTGCAGTGGTTGTTCAACACGACTTCCCGACCAGATGGACTATTGTAGAACGTGTGGGGAATATTCTGTCTGATCCGCCGAGTGAGGAAACAAGAGAGGTCCGAAACTAGAGGGTTCTCCATTTTCGCCGGTCTAGTATTGAATGTTGTAAAAGAGGGATGACTACAGGTTAGCCGAAGTAGCACTGCGTTGAGATTCTAAGCACCCGTGGTGAGCATCGATTGGGTGCCCTAATGGTGGTCTTCCAATGGATTTCGAAGCGTGGCGTTGCGACAAATGTGGGAACTTGTTCGTTGACTCAGGCGGCAGTCCCATAGGACTGAGAGGATGCCCCAAGGTGCCGTGCCCTACTTGCCTCTAAATTTGTCGGCAATAGGTTTCAGTTCGCCGCGTTCCAGAACCTGAATCTTGGTGTCAAGCCGCACATCTAGGCCTATCCGGCGGAATAGGGCATAGAGTTGTTCACCCGTGATGTGGCCTTTCAGTCGGCCGCTCTGAACAAGCTCAGCAAGCTCTTGAACGATTTGATCTGTGATTTGCTGGTATTGCTGTCTCGCCGCGTAGTATACTTCCCAAGCACGTCCCACGAACACCTTTTCGAGTACCTTTGCTGGGTCGACCTTGCCAGCGGCTGTTTGCGAATGTTGCTGTCGCGCGGCAAATGTTCTCTGCATCTCCGCTAACCGCTGACGCTTCAGCCTTTCAAGTTCTGTATCCTCGCTCATGTTTCGTCACATGGGTTTCTGGATCTTGAGGCGGGTTTTGGCGAGCCCTATTGACCATTCAAAGTCATAAACAAAACGCCCAGCAACGACCCAAGCATCCAAAGGGCGCTTGTCGACGCTGAAAGTTTCCTTCACTAACTGTTTCGTCTTTTCGGTAAAGTGTCCCCTTGGGAATCCACCGATGAGGGTCAAGGGTGATTTGAGTGTGCTAGCGAATTCAGCTACGTCACGAATGAATGCTGGTTTTCCTTGGGTACTGAAACCGAGGACCTCAGTCGGGCCACAAATGGTGGCAAGTTGCTGTAATGACATTCTTTCAATACGAAGCAGTGGCTCTCCTTCTTTGGGAACTCGCTTCTTCGCGAAAAGTTGTTCAATCAATCCAATGAAGCGTATGTAATTCTTCGGCAAGCGCACTTTGGGGTTGATTGATATCACGTGTTCGTCTTGTGTGTGGACGAAGACGCGTAGCAGGCCTTCCCAATTGAGGGGTGTTTCAAGAACTTGCAGGAGTGTGTTGTGAACGATATCCGGGCGTCCCATCTTATCCGCCGGAATTGGATAGGGCATTCTGGCGAGTCTTTGCATGGCTGAGTGGTGGAACGATCTGTCCAGCAGAATCTCATCTGCAGCCTTTCTCCTTTTCTTGGCATAATGCTTGATTTGAGGATGTGATAGGATCTCATTCGGAACGAGTTGCAGTGCCGATTCGACAAGTACTAAGGTCAGTGCCAAGGGCACTCTTCTCGATCGTAGCTCTTGTTCTTGGTCCGCAAAAAGGTTACAAGCTGAACCATCTGCTCCTAGTGTGGTCAGGTCATTGGCTTGGGGAAGGAGTGGGAGCATTAGGCAGATTGCACGTGAAAGGATCGAGATTTTGCTGAGACTTGCCAAAGAGACTTTCCCCAAGGATCGAGCTCTATCAAGGCGTTACGTCGAGCTTGCGCGTCAGATCGGTATGAAGGCCGGGGTTCGATTGGCGAAGGAGAAGAAGATGTTCATCTGTAAGGGGTGCGGTAGCCCGCTTCTACCTGGTGTGAACTGCCGCGTTAGAACCAGGGCGGAATGCGGGACGACTGTGTTAATTACCTGCTTGGATTGCGGAAGAAAGAAGCGATATCCAGCAGTGAGGGAGCGACAATCGAGAAAAAGCGGTTGACAGGGCTTCGGTCTAGGTCTCGACAGACAGTTCCCACGGTTTGGGTTGGCAAAGATGGTGTTTCTGAGGACTTGTTGAAACATGTTGCAGATCAGCTGAGGGCGCGTGAGCTCGTCAAACTCAAAGTTCAGAAGACGGCATTGGCAGGAACTGAAATGGCGAAGATGGCTGAGCGAATAGCTACATCAACCAGTTCGACATTGGTCGAGATCATGGGCCACACGTTCACGCTTTACAAGCGACGCGAAATGACAGAAGCAAGCAGAAAGCGTTGAGAGATGAATCGGAATCCAGCCTTGCGCACTGAACTAAACTTATATGGCGCTCTCCGGTTCTAACGTGAAGACTTCGTTACCGGATGGAAATTCAATGCCAACACCATTAGATGTTCCTTCGGATGTTTTGATCGACAGATTGTCGAGATTTCTGAAGGAGAATGTTGGTGAAGTGGCTCCACCAACCTGGGCGTTAACCGCCAAGACCGGCTCACAGCGCGAGCGCCCGCCAGCGAACCCGGATTGGTGGTATGTTCGCTGCGCTTCACTTTTGAGAAAACTGTACATTCACGGCCCAGTTGGCATAGCACGGCTAAGGGTCGAGTACGGTGGTAGACTTCGACGGGGAACCCACATTGAGCATGCGAGAGCGTCAGGTGGCTCCGCCATTAGGGAGCCGCTTCAGCAGCTTCAGAAAGCCGGCTTCATAGCTGTAGAGGCTAAGGAAGGCCGAAAACTGACGGCTGAAGGAATCAGTCTTCTGAATCGAGTAGCCAGCGAGATTCTGAAGGATGCCAAGAAGGCTGAAGGCCAACAATGATGGATGAAGAAGACGAGTATTCCGACGAAGAGCTCAACGCTCTAAGACGAAGGAGATATTCAGAACTACAACGTGCAGCTATGGAGGAACAGAGGCAGGCGGAGGTCCGCAGGCAGTTTGAAGCTCAGAAGCAGGCTGCGCTGAAACAGATACTCACTCCGGAGGCGAGGCAAAGGTTAACCAATATTCGAATGGTGAAACCTGAATTCGCAGAACAGGTCGAACTTCAGCTGATTCAGCTAGCACAGTCTGGCAGAATCAAAGTTCCGATAACGGACGACCAGTTGAAAGAAGCCCTGGGTCGACTTCAGTCCCACCGAAAGGAGATTCGAATTAGGAGGGCGTAGCCTATGGCAAGAAACAAACCGGCTGCTCGAAAACGTAGGCTCGCAAGGGCATTGAAAACCAGAAAGCCGGTTCCGACCTGGGTCATCGCAAAAACCCGAGGTCACACAAGAACCCACCCGAAGAAGAGGCATTGGCGGAGAACCAAACTGAAGGCGTGATTTGAGGTACGTCGAGATGAGTGAATCAGAGATAAAAGAAGAGCCTCAGACAGGTGAGGAAGAAGAAACTGAACCCCCGACCGAGGAGGAGACTCCGGAAGAGTCGGCCCGGCCTGAGGAAGAGAAGGCAGCAGAGACCGTGCCTGCGGCCGAGGAGAAAGAAGCTGAAGAACCCGAAGAGGAGATAGAGGTAGTCGAAGAACGAATCTACACTATCCCCCTTCGCCCCGTCTGGATTACGCCGCGCGGCAGAAGAGCACCCAGAGCGCTAAGGTACGTCAGAGATTTCGTGACGCGGCAAATGAAGGCCGAAGAGGTCGCGATGAGTAACGAGATAAACGCAACTCTCTGGGCTCGAGGCATAAACAAACCCCCGAGAAGTATCAAGGTCCGCGCTGTGAAAGACAAAGAAGGCAAGGTAGTGGTCTACCCAGCAAAAGCTGCCTAAGATGAGCCTGAGTTCTTTTCTTCTCCCCTGAGATGATGGGAACTAGGGAATGGCTGTCATCCTCGCCGACGTTTTCGGAAGCCCAAACATCGGCGTCTACTGCTTCTGCAACGAGAACGTAGCCATAGTCCCACCCGGGCTGACCAATCGTAAGATGAATCAGTTCGCTGAGACGCTTGGCGTGGATGTCTGCAAGACGACCGTGGGGGGGTCGACGCTGGTTGGTGCGCTCGTAACTGGAAACTCCAAGGTGATACTGGTTCCCCACATAATCCAGGAGTATGAGTTGGAAAGGATCCGAGAATTCTCCAAAGTTGCAGTCGTTGATTCTCTATGGACGGCGCTGGGCAACGTGGTTCTGGCCAATGATTTCGGAGCCGTGATGCATCCTGAATCACCGGACGAAATTGTCAAAGCTTTGAACAGTAAGCTAGGTGTGAAAGCAGTCAAAGCGAAGATCGGTGCATTGCCCTTCGTTGGAGCCCTCGGCATTGCGACAAATAGGGGCGCAATCCTCAGTCCAAGCACGGTCGAAGAAGAGAGGTCTGTTGTTCAGGGTGCATTGAATGTTGGGGTCGAACTCAGCACGACAAACGGCGGTGTCCCATTCGTCAAGTCCGGCATACTTGCAAACTCGAAGGGAGCGGTGGTGGGCCCCCTGACCCGCGGGGCAGAGTTGATGCAGGTCAGCCGCGCGCTGGGAGTCTAAGATAGCGAAGAATCTGAAGCGTTTTCTTGGTCAACTTACTTTCTGAAATACGTGGTCCCATTTGCCCTGGTCCAGTTCCTTCTGGACTTCGCGGGGGTCCTTACCTTCTATAGTGATGCCGACGCTTATGCAGCTACCCATGACTTCCTTTGCGGCGGTCTTGACGCCTTTTGCATAGCTGCTTGGCATCTTCATTGCTGCAATCTTGGCCACCTGGTCCATCGTAAGGTTACCAGCCTTCTCGGCTTTCGGGTTGCCCGACCCCTTCTGTATCCCCAGCTCTTTGACGATGAGCGCAGACGTTGTCGGAGTACCAATCTCCACTTCGAATTCCTTGGTGTCCACGTCGACAACGACGCGGACTGGGACTTTCATGCCAGCGTACGCCTTGGTCAGCTCGTTGATCCGGTTCACTATCTGAAGCACATTGACTCCAAGTGGACCCAACGCTGGGCCAAGGGGTGGTCCAGCGGTAGCTTCGCCGCCGTTCAATAACGCTTCAACTTGCTTCTTCTCGCCCAACTTCCGTCTCTCCTCCTCTACTCACGAGTTTCACATAATCTGCGTGCACGGTTATCGGTAATGTTGCGAAGCCTTCCTCAAGTAGCTCTATGGTTACTTCTTCCTTCAACTTGTCAACGTTCACGATTCGTGCCTTGAGACCTCTGAATGGTCCGCCTACGACTTCAACCGAGTCTCCCGCGCGAAGGTCTTCGATAACAGGTTTGGTGACGATAAACCTGTCCAGAGCTTCAGGCGAAATGACGCCTTTGGTCCGTGCCCTGGCATGGCGCACTCCAGCTATCAAATCGTCTACGTAATGAGGTCCAGCAGACTCCACAAAGACATATCCCTTAACAACATCCGGAGCAAGGATGCTCGCTATCGGCAGTTTCTTCAAACCGATCCTCGACGCGATCAGGTCCACGACTGTTCTTTCCTGGCCGCTCGTCGTGCGAACCGCGTAGATGAGTACCTTCCGTTCGCTGCTCATCCGGTCGTTGCTCCTGTTGACGCTTGAGGCAGCAAGTTCAGGAACAGGAAGAGCACTCGGACGATAAATCCCAGTGAACCCACGATTGCGATTCCCAGAAAGCTGATTTTGACGAGTAACCAAACCTCGTCGCGCGAAGGCTTAGTTGTAACATGTAGCAGGCGTCTCGCTGAGCTGAGGAAGTCGCGTGCGTTCAATTCGTGAATCCTTCTAAGTTATGTGAGTTTGCGCTCCGGGTAATCGCCCGCTGGAATAAAGGGTCCTCTATTTTAAGCTTTGAACTAAACTCTGACGATTTCGACTCCCATCTTCTTCAAAATGTCCAGAAGCTTTGCCCGATCGGAGCCGCGAACTCCTTTCCAGTCGATAACCGCTGTCCGGCAGTCTCCAAGAGTGCGCTTGAACGCCATGCGGACCACTGCCTCATCATATTCTTCGAAGAAATATTTCGAAAGTATATGACCAAATGCAAACCCATTATCTCTGAGGGCTATGCAATGCTTGTTGCAGTAGTGACCGCCACCAAAGCCCACTGCAACTTTTCCCTGCACAGGACCTGTCGCAGCCTTCCAGATGGCCTTAGCGACTGCGACTGCCGCCGGCGGGTTATTCCATTCACGTTCACTGCTCCCTATCTCAATGAAAAGTGTAGGGGCATCCAGTCCAGTGGGGCCGTGATGTGTGGCCTCCAAGCTGACAGCATAATCCAGTTTTCCGAGTTCACGAGCTTCGTCCAGAGCCATTAGAGCGGCCCGCATCCTTGGCGGGTCAGCCAACGAAAGAGCCTTGGGTTGCCCACCGAAATCTGCACGCCCCGTGCTGTTCCCCGTCCAGTGAACAGTCAAGCAAGATTCACTGCTCTCGCTCTCATGGCGAGACGCAAAGATTACCGCATCAAACCTAATGTCAACGCCCAGACTCTCTGTGTATGCTCCGTCCGAGTCTACATGTTTCAAGAAAATGTCTCCATCTTGCAGAAGCTCACCAGACCTTCCGGGCACGGGTTGGAAAGCTCTGAGCCTTATCAGTTCGCGGGCAATGTTTTGGGCTGCAGTATCGCGCTTCGGAGCCACGATCAGTACGGGCAATGGCTGTCGACTCTAGGCGATTATCTTTCCTACGATCTGATCTGGTTCGAAGGAGACGAGGTCCCCGTAGCTTTGGCCTACTGTGGCGAAGAGGACCGGTTTCCCGATGACTGTCGCCATTGAGATCGCGCTGCCTCCTTTCGCATCGGCGTCCAACTTGGTTAGTATGATGCCATCTATCTTGACGGCCTCTGAGAAGGTCTTTGCCTGCTCTACAGCGTCGTTTCCTGTCAGGGCATCAGCCACCAATAGTGTCAGGTCGGGCTTAGCTACCCGAGCTATTTTCTTCATTTCCTCCAAGAGGTTCCTGTTCGTCTGCATTCTGCCGGCCGTGTCAATCAGAACGACGTTGCTGCCGTGCGCATTTGCATAGTTGACTGCATCGAACGCAACGGAAGCCGCATCAGCCCCATACTCATGTTTTATTGTCTTTATCCCGATACGCCGAGCGTGTTCCTCGATCTGCTCAATTGAGCCCGTCCTGTAAGTGTCCGCGGCCGCGATTATCACAGAAAATCTCTTGCGCAATAGGAGATAGCCAATCTTGGCTATGGAGCTTGTTTTGCCAGTACCGTTGACTCCGACGAACAGCACTATGGCAGGTTTGTGTTCACTTTTCCGTTCGTCCAGAACCTTGAAGAAGGCTGTCTCGCCGCTTCCCTGTAGCAGCTGAAGCAGAATCTCCTGAAGCACCGACTTTGCGGGGGCCATAGGGTCGGCGAAACGCCTAACCTCTATCCCTCTAAGCTTGTCGCGCAAGGCTTCGCAGATTTCGCTTGCAACAGAGTAGGCAACATCGTTCTCGACGAGGACAAGTAGGAACTCGTCTAAGAGCTGCGCAATCTCCTTATCGGAAAGTCCTTTCTGAGAGATCCTTTGGAGAAAGCCGTTGAGGCCTGATTTCAGTTTCTCAAACACTGCAGATTTCTAGCTCGCTGTCCGTCCTGTCTTGCTCCGCCGTCTGAGCAATTCCTCAAGGGCTTCGCGGTCCTGCTGGTATCGTCCGAGATTCTGGTCAAGTTGCTGTTGAATTGAGTTTCTCGCTTTGTCCAAATCCTGAAGTCTGCTTTTCAGCTCTTCGATTGAGCTGGGCACATCTTTCTCCATTGCGGTGCCTGCTCCTATTCCCATTATCAGTCTTTTCGAGTCTGCGATTCTCATTCTTATGTACGAACCGGCACCGACGGGGACGAGGGTGTCGTCTCCGTCCTGTAGCTTCACGAGGCCTTCAAGGGTGTTGTGAGCCAATGTTACTTCGTTGATCGCGGCTCTCACGATGTCGAGTCTTGATTGCAGAGCTGTGACAGAGCCCTCTAGGATTCGAATCTCAGTGACCAGTTGACGGATGATTTCTTCTTCACTCAGCTGTGGAGCTGACAACTCTCACGCCTCGGCCTCTGGAGTCTCCTCTTTCACTTGCTCGACTTTCGCTATCTTGATCTCAAACTGTCTGGCACGGTGTCTACTTCCCATCTCTGCATAGAGACGTTCGATCGCGTGTTCTTCCTTCATGCTGTTGAATTCAACGTCGAACGGAATCCGCGCTCTGCCTTTCTTGATCTCGCCCACGATTCTGAACCTCTTGATCTCGGGCATCCGAAGGCACAACCTTGCCTATTGACAACGGGCTGTGCTATTAATCTGAAGGATTAGGGAACCGTGTAAACTGCTGAAAACGTTTTTATTGGGCATAGAGGTTGAGCGGTTAGAAATTTGACCAGATGTGCTATTGATTGCCTCTTGCCAAGGATGAAGTCGCTAGGGCACTCGGCGAGCTACGCAAGGGTCTGGCGAAGAGAAAGTTTTCTCAGTCCATAGAGTTGGTTGTGAAGCTTCGCGAAGTCGATCTGAAGAAACCTGAGAACAGAATTAACGAGACGATAACGCTTCCAAACCCGCCCGAAAAGCCTCTGAAGATCTGCGTGATTGCCTCTGGTGACCTTGGGACAAGAGCAAAGGCGGCCGGCGCGGATATGTTGGTAAGCAGGCAGGAAATCGAGTCAATGAGCAAAGACAAGAAAGCCGCCAGGAAGTTAGCTCAGGACTATGATTTCTTTGTCGCTGAGGCACCTCTCATGCCCCTGGTGGGAAGGGCGCTTGGATCTTTTCTGGGCCCCCGCGGAAAGATGCCTACGCCAGTTCCGCCGAACGCCGCAATCGATCAGGTGATTTCCGGACACCGCAGGATGGTACGGGTCCGCATGCGAGAGCAGCCTGTGCTCCAGTGCCGCGTTGGAACAGAAAGCATGCCCGACGACAAACTCGTCGAGAATATTCAAGCTATTGTTTCGCGAATTGAGCAGAAACTTGAGCGAGGCTTCAAGAACATAGGTGAGGTTCTCGTCAAGTCGACCATGAGCAAACCGGTCAAGATCAGCATCACCAAGTGATAGTAAATGTTGACTCGACAGGTCGCCGTATGGAAGCAGGAGATCCTCACCGATCTTCTGAAACTTCTCAAGAAGTACTCTGTAATAGCAGTGGCCGACTTGCCGAAAGTGCGTTCTTCACAGATCCAGGAGATCCGCAAGAAACTTAGAGGCAAGGCTGACCTCGTAGTCACCAAGAACACCATATTGCGAAAGGCAGCTGAGAAAGCTGCTGGCGAGAAGCAGAACGTCGACAAGTTCGCCCAAGGGCTGGCTGGTTCCAAAGTACTGATCTTCACTCAGATGAATCCCTTCGAGCTAATCTTGTTCTTGAACAAGAACAAGGTTCGTGTCCCCGCAAAGGGTGGCGACGTTGCAACCAGCGATATCGTGATTCCTGCAGGAAATACTGGTCTCCAGCCGGGACCCGTGATCAGTGAGTTCAATGAGGCGAAGGTGCAAACGCGAATAGAGGGAGGGAGTATCTTCGTCGCGAGGGACACTGTGGCCGTGAGAAAAGGTGAGACAGTTCCAACGAAGATCGCCTCGCTTTTGACCAAGTTGGGAATGAAGCCAATGGAGGCTGGGTTATCGCTCTCATACGCCTACGACAACGGCTCGGTCCTGGGACCCGCCGAACTCGCTTTCGATTTGGATCAGATCAAGAATGACTTCGCGTCGGCCGCACGTTTGGCGTTTGGCTTCGCAGTCGAGGCGAGTATACTGCTCCCTGCGACAGCCCCGTTAATCATCTCGAAGGCCTACCGGCAAGCTGTCGCAGTCAGTGTCGAATCAGCATTCCTCACTAAGGAGACAGCTCAATTCATAATTCAGAAGGCTTACGCCAACATGAACGCCTTGTCTTCAGCGATTTCATCAGCGAAACCCGAAGCCCTTGGACCTCAACAAACGCAAAGCGAACTTTCGTCTGGGACTTCGAAAGGTTGAAAAGAGGGACATCGGGTAAGCAGAGGAAACCCCACGATTTCGGTGCAAACTAATGGAATATGTCTACGCAGCGCTCTTGCTCCATTCAG
This sequence comes from uncultured Candidatus Bathyarchaeia archaeon, assembly GCA_964649235.1. Lineage (GTDB taxonomy): Archaea > Thermoproteota > Bathyarchaeia > 40CM-2-53-6 > 40CM-2-53-6 > FEN-987. The sequence continues at coordinate 13,990 of CAZYOZ010000022.1, read as the reverse complement.
CAGGCGAAAAGGTAACAGAAGACAATGTCAAGAAAATCCTAACAGCTGCCGGCGTCAAAGCCGAAGAGGCAAGAGTCAAGGCACTAGTAGCTGCACTATCAGAAATCAAGATTGAGGACGCCCTCAAAGCGGCCCAGGCGATGCCGGCGGTGGCACTGGTAGCGCCAGCCGGTGCACCTGAACCAAAGAAAGAAGAAAAGAAACCCGAAGAGGAAAAGAAAAAGGAAGAAGAGGCCCTAGCAGGACTCGGCGCGTTGTTCGGTTGATTTTTGCACCAATCTTGGACTATCTCCACTCATTCCAGAACGTTAGAATCAAGCCCGCCGTCCAAAGCGAAGATTTTCTGAATCATTGAGTCATGGGGAACAAAAATCGATCCGTTCATGCCGACAACGGCTGAGGGTGCTTGTGGTCAGAGCGGACGAATGGACAGAAGCTTTGTCCATATCGATTTTTCCTGGCGAGAACGTACCTGAAGGATGGGGGACCATACATCGTGGCGTTGCGTAAGACTGAAAAGTCTCTTCGGGAAGAATTAACGGCCTCTAATGAGCATTAGCTACATAGCCAAGTCAATAGCCGAATCGCCAACCCTAAAGTTGAACGAAGAAGCTCAATTGTTGAGTGAGCGCGGCGAACCAGTCATTCATCTTGGAATCGGCGAACCCAAGAACAAAGCCCCAATAAGCGCCATATTGAGTTCAGCTGCGAAACTAAACTCCGCGAGCATCAAATACTCGCCAACTGACGGAATTCTCTCTCTCAAGAAGGCGATTGTCCGTTACACTGAAGAAAACTACGACAAGGTCGTCGAACCCGAAAACGTGATCGTCTCCTCGGGGGCGAAACAGGCGATCTTCAACGTGCTTTACGCGATCTTGAACCCTCAAGACCAAGTCATCATCTTGGCGCCTTATTGGGTGAGTTACCCCGAGATGGTGAAAATGGTCAACGGTGTACCGGTAATTGTCACACCCGAGGACGGCGGTCTTCATCCGCGTATGGCAGACATAATCGAGGCCGTTAGTCCGTACACTAAGGCGATCATCGTGAATAGCCCGAACAATCCTTCGGGCCTAGTCTTTTCTGAAGATTTCGTCAGGGAAGTTGTTGAGTTCTGCGAGAGGAAAGGCATCTACGTCATCATGGATGATATTTACCATAAGTTGGTTTTCAATGGAAAGAAGGCAGCCTCCTGCTACAGATTTGCGAAGAGGGGAATTGAAGAATCAAGGCTTATCGTGATAAACGGTGTCTCGAAACTTTACGGAATGACCGGATTCCGCATAGGCTGGGCAATAGCTCAAAGAAAACTTGTCGAGGTCATGACGAACATTCAAGCTCAGACGACCTCATGCGCATCAGTGATTCTGCAGGCTGCCGCTGAGGGGGCTCTCACCGGCCTTCAGAGCGTCGTCGAGAGTCTGCGTTTGACCATTGAGAATAACCGCGACATCATGATAGAGGAGCTGGATTCCTTCAATGGCGTCAAGGTGACCAAACCAGATGGCACCTTCTACTGCTTCCCGGACTTTCGCGCCTACAACATGAATTCAGTTGAACTTTCGGAATTCCTCCTGAAGAAGGCACTGGTAGTCACAGTTCCTGGGAAGGAGTTCGGCATGGAGGGATTCCTTCGGTTGAGTTATGCAGGTTCAGTGAAGGACATCACTGAAGGAATTGCCAGAATGAAATGGGCACTTGATCCCGAGTCACCCAACGAGATCTATGTCGGCGATAGGAAGATGATGAGGGACTGGCTATGAACAACATATTGGACATCAAAACTCCAGCTCAAGCTGTAGCGGTTTCACTGAAAAGTGATTATGGACTCGAAAGTCACGGATTAAGAAACCTGCACCAAGTCTACTGGAACTTGCCGATAGAGGCGCTTTATGAGGAGATCATCTTTCGCGGCGAGGGCAAGATCACGCAGGGCGGAGCTCTCATTGTCAACACAGGGAAGCATATGGCAAGGTCTCCCAACGACAAGTTCATCGTAAAGGAGAGCACGACCGAGCGCAACATTTGGTGGGGAGAACACAATCGTCCTCTAAGTCCGGACAAGTTTAACGACCTATTCAATCGACTGCAAGGCTTCCTACAGGGCAGAGACGTCTTCGTCCAGGACTGCTATGTCGGAAACGACATGGAGCACTGGATGCCCATTCGCGTCATCACAGAATGTGCTTGGCACAGCCTCTTCGCACGGAATATGTTCATTCTTCCAAGGAGCCGAGAGGAGTACCAACGCCATGTTCCAGAGTTTACGATATTCAGCGTTCCCTCATTCCAGGGACTTCCTGAGATCGATGGAACGCCCACAAACACATTTGTCGCTCTCAATTTCGCTCAAGAGCTTTGTGTCATAGGCAACACAGCCTACGCCGGGGAAATCAAGAAAGCCGTCTTCACTCTGCTGAACTACGAGCTACCCTTACGTGGCGTGATGTCGATGCATTGCTCGGCAAACATCGGCAAGGACAACCAAACCACACTATTCTTCGGTCTATCGGGCACGGGCAAGACCACCTTATCGGCAGATCCACAACGCCGCCTAATCGGTGACGACGAACATGGATGGAACGATATCGGAGTCTTCAACTTCGAGGGCGGTTGCTATGCCAAAGTAATCAAGCTGTCATCGTCTGCAGAACCACAGATCTACGCATGCACGCAGAAATTCGGAACAATACTCGAAAACGTCATCTTCGACGATGTGACGCGAAAAATCGACTTGGATGACGACTCAATTACTGAAAACACGCGAGCATCTTACCCACTGGAATACATCGAGAACTCGGTCTTGGAAAAGCGAGGCGGGCACCCAAAGAGTCTCATAATACTAACCTGCGATGCATATGGCGTGATGCCTCCCATCGCTTACCTGACGCCGGAGCAAATGCTCTACCAGTTTGTCTCAGGCTACACGTCGAAGATCGCGGGGACAGAGATCGAACTGGGCAGAGAACCCGAGATCACGTTCAGTACCTGTCTCGGGGCTCCATTCATGGTTCACCGCCCAAGCGTATACGTCACCTTGTTGAAACACAAGATCATGCGCCATAGCGTCCAATGTTGGCTGGTCAACACTGGTTGGATCGGAGGGCCATTCGGCATTGGAAAGCGGATCAGCATCGAGTATACCCGCACTTTGGTGAACGCCGCCCTTAACGGCAAGTTGAGCGATGTAGAGTTCTACACCGACCCCATCTTCCAATTCCAGGTGCCAAAGAGCTGCGAAGGCGTGCCAGCGGGCGTCCTGAATCCAGCGGAATCATGGCCCAGCAAGAATATCTACATGGAAAAATACGGGCAGCTAGCGCTGTATTTCATAGATAATTTCAAGAAGTTAGCAGCCAGTTGTCCCGCTGAGGTTACAGAAGCTGGCCCGAGGATTCACAACGTTATCTCAAATCGCTCTGGCCCGGTCCATGAGTAAGAACCAAGTACCTATCGAAGGAGACTAGTAAGATTTCAACTCCTCACAGCTTCCTTCACGGAACCTAGCGGCTTCGCTTAGACCGCTTGAAGAGTAGCCATTGAGCGCGGTTGCGTTCTTCTTTCATGTACACCAGTTCGTAATCGCCCTCGAGTTTGTTTCCGTGAAGTTCGAACAACACCTTGCGATCGTTTCTTTCCTTGAGGACATATTCTCCACTGTCCCAGATGTCAACTCTACCTGCGCCGTATTCTCCCTCTGGAATAGTGCCTTGGAATGTGCCGTATTCGAGGGGGTGGTCTTCGACAGCTACTGCAAGGCGTTTGACTCCAGCTACGAGTGGCGGGCCCTTCGGAACCGCCCAAGACTTGAGGACCCCATCCATCTCAAGGCGAAAGTCAAAGTGGTGGTGTGAGGCCCAATGTTCATGGACGACAAACGAGGGCATACGGATCTATCTCTGGTCTATTTCGCCATCCAACTTATTGTGAACCGAAAATGAATCTCAAGGTTCCATGAAATTCGTTTTCGCACCATGTAAGCATCTCCTCCCTAAGACTACAGCATTTCGTCTGCAACGTCAGGTCACGGAGCGGTTCTCAGATGGGGTGGAATGATCTCCTTGGCGATGATATCTTCGTAGCTCTCACGCAGCCTGATAAGTTCACTTTGGCCATCCCCTACAAGTATGACAGCTGGCCGCGGTTGACCATTATAGTTGTTGGCCATGGTGAAACCATATGCACCTGTATCGAGCACCGCCAGCAGGTCGTCTTCACTTAGCTTTGGCAACAGAACGCCTTTCGCAACGACATCACCTGATTCACAGCATGGCCCTCCTATGTTGTAAGCTGCAGCAGCGGGATCGGACATTCGGTTGGCTGCTACGACCTGATGCTTGGCCCCATAGAGCGCCGGCCTGATGAACGTGCTCATTCCTGCGTCGACTATCGCCCAGTTAATGTCACCCTGGCGTTTCACAACATCAACCCTCGTCAAGAGGAATCCTGCGTCGGCAACAATTGCCCTGCCAGGTTCAAAGATCAGTGTTGGGGTTCCCAAGTTCCTGAGGGTCTGAAGGTTCTCAGTCAGTATGGCCGAAGCATACTCACCATAGCTCATGATGCGCGAGCCAGGCTGATAGGGAAAACCCAATCCTCCGCCCAGGTCTATCTTCGTAAGCTTCAATCCTAGTGTTTCGTTCACTTGGCTGACGAGCTGAAGCATACTTTTCGTCATTTCACGAAAGACCTCAGGCTGAGAGATGTCTGAGCCGATGTGGCTGTGCACCCCCACAATATCCAAGGCAGGCTTCTCAGCGGCTTCCTTGTAGGCCGCGACCGCATCCTCCACCCAGATACCAAACTTGTGTTCCCTAAGGGCAGTAACCATGTGTGGGTGCGTTTCTGCCCCAATGCCCAAGTTGACCCTGATGCCCAGATTACAACGCTTTCTCAGACGCTGAGCAACTTCCTGTAGGTGATCTAGTTCAGGCAGTGAGTCGGCATTGATCAGACCCACGCCGGAAGAGATCGCCAACTCAAGCTCTTGTCTACTCTTGAATGGTCCGTTGTAGACGATCTTCTCAGGGTCAACTCCGCAATCTAGCGCAATCTTGAGTTCAGGTCCGGATACAACTTCCAGTCCAGCTCCCTCATTCTGATAGATTCGGCATACTGCAAGGTGTGAGTTCGCCTTGCAGGCTGGACAGATGAGGACATTGCCGTAGATCTTGGCTAGTTCTCCATGAAACTCTCGATAGTTGCGGCGTATCCGGGATTCGCTGAGGACGTAGAGGGGGGTTCCATATTCATCGGCAAGCCTCTCACATGAAAGACCGTCAACAGCGAGCCGTCCATTTTGAACAGCCAGATTATCCCTAGACTCGGGGGAGCGGGTCTCACTTTTGCTCAAGGTTTAAGCTCCTGTAGAGGGCTCTTCTAAGCAAGTGTTAATTGACATGTAGCCAAAGGTTCTGAGTTTCCTTACACAATCTTCTAGAGACAGTTCGAATCCTAGTTCACGAAGCTTGGCAAGCCCTCTGCTGTCTCCTGCTGGAGAATCTAATTCACTCCTGCCTAGGGCGGCAGTGCGAATCGTGTCCCCTTTTATGAGGACTCTAGATTTCTGAACCATTGACGAGAACACGCATACGAGGACTATGCGCGCTCTATTCTTGGTTTCGCTTTCTACTCACTGGGAGAAACGCAATGCCTGAATGCGAAGGAATAGTTCCTAGGCTTGGTCGTAAGCGTTCTTATTCTCCTATGCTTCAACGAACCTCTGTCGAACACTTTCTTCCGACCACTATTTCCCAGCAATCCAAACTAGAGATATCTTTTGGCTGGATTAAGCAGGCAGAGCATTCTGGCGTACTACACCAAGCCATGATGATTGCGATTGTGCGTGTTCATTGTTCCTTGTGTTCTCGTTTGCCAAACATTGCGGCCTCGTAGATCTCTGAATGTTAGTGTGAAAGCAAGACTAGAGTGAGGTCGTGTTGTTTGTTCACGGCATGTAGTTATGATAGCACGGTTCTCAATATCTCTTGGTAAACCGCAGCCGTTTTCCTAACCGATTCGATCTCAACATACTCGTCTGACTCATGTAGTCTGTCGCCGGATGGCCCGAACTCTATTGTTGGAACTCTGCCTTGGTTAACTAGGATGCATGAATCGCATGGTCCCCCGTGGAAGGCCAACTCAGGGGGCTTTCCGAGAACCTTGGTTGCTGTCTCCACGACCAGCCTCACATGGGGATCGTCGTCTGGTATCTCGAACGGTTCACAGAATGGTGTTTCACGGGCAGGGAGTTTGGCTTCAGCATCGATTCCGGTCTCAGTTATGAGGCGCCTTAGGTCTTCAAGCGCGGCGTCTGTCGTGTAACCGGGCACTAGGCATCGGTCTATGACAAGGCGGCAATTGTCCGGAACTAACATAACCTCTTCCTGTCCTCCTTCGATTCTCAAAGTGTTGATCGTGGCGGTTCCAATCTTAGGATGATGGGGGCCACGGATTCTCGGGAGGGCGTTAATGAGAACGGCTGCTTTCTCCACGGCGTTAACACCATGTTCCGGCCACGAAGAGTGAGCGGCTCTCCCGCGGACTTCAACCTCAAAGACTGCCCTACCTCTGTGCGCAGTTGCGACTTTGAGATCTGTCGGCTCTGAAACCATGGCGAACTCAATGCCTTCTGTGAAGCCTTTTTGAATCAGGGCGTATGTACCCCAATCAATTTCCTCCTCATCGACTACTGCCGTTACGATGATTTCGCCTCGTTTTGGAAGGCCTTCTTCCTTACACTTGGCAGCAGCCCAGAGTATGCATGCCAGCCCAGATTTCATATCGTAGGAGCCTCGGCCGTACATTTTTCCGTCTTCCACTTCTGCGCCGAAGGGATCTCGCGTCCAACCTCGACCAGGCGCGACGGTATCCATGTGTCCATTGAGGAGTATATGAGGGCCTGGTTTCGGTCCCTTCATTTTCGTTATGACGTCGGGTCTGTTAGGTTTGACTTCAAGTGTTTCCACTGGCAACCTGTTTTTCTCGAGCCAGTCTGCGATGAAATCAGCAATTCTACTTTCATCGCGACAGACGCTTGGGATCTTCACAAGATCCGCTAGAAGCGAGACGACATCCTCAACCATAGAAGATCACACATGAACGGAGTTTAAACGAGGCGAATCCCATGCTCACAGAGTTCAGCTCCCGCTCTCTTTCTGATCGCGAATGTTCATTTTCTCTAGTATTCGCCGAAAGTCTACAGTCTTAGAAGGAGTCTCGGGCAAGATGCCGACGGGCCTGCGTAGAAGCATAATCAGCAAGACAATGCCGAAGATCATTACTGCCAAGTAGTTCAGGTCGAAAGGAACCTGGACATAGTACTTGTACTGCCTAATCAGAGCGTTGGTTGTGACATAGATGAACGATCCAAGCATCGAGCCAATATTGTTGCTTCGCCCGCCCAGGGTCACCATCAGAATTGCGATGAATGTCTTTTGTTCAGCGAAGTCGTCCGCGATCACGCCTCCCACGTAGAAAGCGTACAGCGTACCCGCCAGGGCTGCCAATGCTGATCCGACAATCAACGTAATCATGCGAACCCTTACCACATTTTTCCCGAACGCCTCGCTCGCCTCTTCATGGTCTCTAACCGCTCTAAGTGTCCTACCGAAGGGTGCTCTGACTAGCTTTTCCACTGAGAACCACGTTAGACCAGCGAATGCGAGAAGTACTCCGATGACCGCAATATCCCGAGTCGAGGTCTGCCCTATCCAAGAAAAGGGGCTCGGGACGCTGACTCCCAGCGTGCCGCCAACAATCGGGTCGTAGTATTTTCCAACATACCTCCATAGTTCGCCCGCTATGAGCAGCGTTATCCCCAGGTAATCTTCTCTCAGCTTAATGGCCGGGTAGGAAGCTACGAAACCTAAGAAGCCTCCTATCCCTGTTCCAAGAGCCAGCATGAACACGAAGAGACCCATCGCGGTGACCGGGTTCTCAGAAAGAGACGATGTAACTTGTGAAACTATGGCGAAGTTATCTCGAGTGAAATCCAATCCTGCGACGTTTATTCCGAAAATGTATGCGCCGACCCTAGAACAGAGACCCCCCACTGTGAACGCCCCAGCCGCAAAGAAGAGAACCTTTCCTAGGTTGGGGATACCACAATAACCGTACTCCAGGTTAAGGCTGACCGACAATATAGAGTAGATTGCAAAGAACGCCAGCAGGTCGATTATAAATCTAACAGGGTCGACAATTCCTAGTACCACGTTTATTCACCTCTCTTCAAAGGCCTTCCTCTTCGCAAGAGTCTGAGAGGGGTGAGGCTTGTCAGCCCCTTCGGAATCACCATTAATGACACTATCAGAATCGAGAAGGGAATCGCTATGCGCCAAGTGGTGGGAACCCCGAAATCGGTGGTTAGCCAGTAGATGCCAAGAATCTCAGAAGCTCCAACAATAAATCCGCCGAGGATCGCTCCCCAGATACTTGAGAGACCTCCTAGAACAGACCCCGCGAATATTCTCGTGATGTATACCCACCCGATATAGGGTCCACTTGGAGCAGCCATTGTAATCAGGCCTCCCGCGACGCCGGTGAGTCCTCCAGCGATGAACCATGAAATGGCGTAAATCAATTCCACGTCGATTCCAAGCGTGCTCGCCAGAGATGGATTCTCAATCGCCGCCCTCATTGCAGTGCCGAATTTGGTGCGGGTGAGGAACAGATAGAGGATGACTGCGAAACCAATCACGACAAGGGTCGATGCAAGAGGCAGAAGCTCGAAACCATACCCAAATATTTTCACCTCAACATCAGTCATGATGAAGCTGAGGAAATAGAAGCCTGTGACGAGGACCATGGTCTGCGCGTATATCAACATGCACGAGAAGATCACCGTTTCCGCGGCGAGGTATGCCACCATCATCGTTGCAATTCCGGCGCCGCTACGGACAAGGGGTCTGAATAAGCCGACGTAAGCAATCATCGCTATGACTCCAGGAACCAAGAAGCTTACCGGCAAAGTCTGGTAGGGATTTGTTCCAGCAACCCTGAACAGCGAATACGCTACGTATGCTCCTATCGCCACAAAATCGCCGTGAGCGAAATTCGGAACCTTAAGCGTGATAAAAGTAAAAGTCAGACCGACAGTCATAAGAACCAGAAGATTGGCGTAGACAAGCACGCTTTCCAGAATTTCAAACGGGAATGGAATCTCTTCCCCCTCCCCTAGCGTGACGTGCGGCCTGCCTACTGCACCGGGCTACCTCGTCCGCAAACTAATATACATATTTCGTATACGTGTTGCTACGGAAAATCCGAAGAAGTGGACATATTGGCGCAAGCGAAACTGTTGGGAATGCTAGTCATCGGACTAATAGTCGGACTGGCCGTAGGTTACGGCGCCTTTGCTGCTACCGCGCCAAAACCCGGCGAAGTTGTCACACCACCGCCGAAGATTCCAAGCGAGATACCAGTCGGGATTCTTATCACTATGACAGGTGAACTCTCCGACCTCGGACCTTTGTACAGAGCTGGAGCACTAATAGCTCAAGACGATGTCAACGCCTATCTTAAGAATTCGGGACTCAATTACACAGTAAAAGTGTATCTGGAAGATACGGCCACTACAAGCGACGGTGCGCTGGCTGCCACTCAAGCTCTGGCCGCGAAAGGCATCAAGGTCATAATCTCGTACCTCAGCATGGATATTAGAGCGACTCAGAGTTTCGTCAACGATCACAAGATCGTCGAGATAAGTTATGCTTCCACAGCTCCCGAGCTGGCGATAGCTGGAGACTACATCTTTAGGCTTGTTCCTAACGATCTTCATCAAGGCAAGGCTATAGCCCGGATAATGTGGGACGCGGGCGTCCGAAACGCAGCGGTAGCATACAGGGGTGACGCTTGGGGTGACGGACTATTTGCCGCTTTCAAAGCGCGCTTTGCCGAACTCGGAGGCAAGGTTGACTCGGTGCGATTCGACCCTTCAGCAAAGGACCTCTCAGCTGAAGCCCTGAGTCTTGCGGACATAGTGAAAGGTTTCGGTGTCAGCAACTCTACCGGAGTCCTTCATCTAACCTTTGACGAAGACGGCATCGCTCTTTTGACTGCCATCAAAGACAATCCAGCATTGACCGGCGTTAGATGGTTTGGAAGCGACGGGGATGTGGGATCTCCCAGGGTCAGAGACGTTTACGGTGAGCTCATACAGAAACTCTGGACGCCATGCACAATCTACACCGTCCCGACCGCTCCTAATCAAGCAGAGTTCAACAACAGATGGCGGACGGCAACGGGAGAAACCATGCCGGGCTCATACGAATGGGCGCTCTACGACGGACTATTCTTAGCAACTCTTGCCACTCTGCAAGCCGGCGTCTACGACGGCGAGGCGATAAAGAACGTCTTCGCCCAAGCCGCATTTCACTACTTTGGCTTGACGGGATGGACTATTCTCGATGATGCAGGAGACCGTGCCTACGCGCCCTACGAGATACAGGCCATCATGCCGACAGCCGGTCTTCCAGGCGTTACACCTCAGACAAGACCGCTCGACTGGGTAATCGTTGGATACTACAGCGAAGAAACAGATTCAGTGACATGGGTACCCCCGCACATACCTGCTTGAAAACTCCCTTCCCTCCTTTTTTTGAGCAAACCCTTTTCACGTTGGATAGAACAGGGATGCCGCAGGAAATTCTAGTTACCCGCAACCTAACCAAGGCTTTTGGGAATCTCATCGCCGTGAACGAGGTTTCAATTGCTCTTAAAGAAAAGACCTTGACGATTCTCATCGGCCCGAACGGAAGCGGAAAGACGACCCTAATGAACGTCATCTCAGGTCTCTATAAGCCGGACAGCGGCCAAGTCATTCTGAATGGCAACGACATGACCGGCCGTGCCGCCCACGAAATGTACCAGGAAGGGCTTGTCAGAACGTTCCAGATACCATCCCTCTTTAGAAGCCTTACCGTACTCGAGAACCTTCTGGCGGCCGCACGGAACCAGAAGGGAGAGCACATCTTCACGGCCCCTTTTCGCTCAAGATGGCGTAAGCAGGAGGAGGAGTTCGTTGAGAAAGCCTTCAAGATCTTGGAACTATTGGATATGATCCCCCTCTGGAATCAACCGGCAGAGAAACTCAGTGGTGGCCAACTGAAACTTGTTGAGATGGGAAGGGCCTTGATGAGCGATCCAAGGGTAGTTCTCACGGATGAGCCGGCTGGGAGTGTCAGCCCCAAAGTAGCCCATGAGATCTTCGAGTACCTGCTCTCGGTAAGGCGAGAGCTCGGTATCACCTTCCTAATCGTGGAACATAGACTTGACATTGCCCTTGGCTATGTTGACCATGCATATGCCATGCATCTTGGAAGAATTATTGAGGATGGGCCGCCATCACAAGTGGTTGCGAGCCCGCGTGTCATAGAATCGTATCTCGGTGGTTAGTGTGCCGTTCTTAGAAGTGGATCATCTCTCGGCCGGGTACGGTAGGGCTCAGGTTCTCTTTGACGTAAGCCTGAAGGTTAATCAGAGATTTATTACAGCAATCGTCGGACCGAACGGAAGCGGCAAATCAACACTTCTCAAGACTATCTTTGGCATGACTAGGATCTACTCTGGGTCGATTGTCTTCGACGGGAAGGATATTTCGTCACTAAGACCTCACAAGGTTGCAAAGCTAGGTATTGCTTACTTGCCGCAGGTGGAGAACGTCTTCACGGAACTTTCAGTGAAGGAGAACCTTCTGATGGCTTCCTATATGCTCGACCGCAACGAAGCAGAGTCAAAGCTCAATGGAGTGTTGAATTTCTTTCCCGTTCTTAAAGACTTTCTTGATCGCAAAGCTCGAACACTCAGCGGAGGAGAGCGGCAGATGTTGTCCTTGGCTATGGTCCTAATGCGGGAACCGTCACTAGTCATGCTCGACGAGCCGAGTGGGAATTTGTCGCCGAAACTTGCCTCGCAGATTTTCGAAAAAATCCGGCAGCTCAGGGATGAGTTCGGCCTAACATTAATGCTCGTTGAGCAGAACGCTCGAAAAGCCTTGGAATCGAGTGATGAAGCATGCCTCATGGTCAACGGGTCCATAGCCTTCCACGGCTCGTCGAAGGAGTTGCTCGCGAACCCTGAGCTTGGCAAAGTGTACCTCGGCATAAAGACGTAGAGCGTCAAAAACCCAATTGAGGATCATAGCTGCCGAAGCGTGATTGCGTCTTTGATAGATCTGATTATCGAACATGCCTTTGTTCTTACGATGGTGGGAGCCGGAGCCGGGGTCATAGAGGATGGAACCATTTCAGTTGATGGAGGCAAGATTGTTGCGGTTGGAAAATCCCGCAAGATTCCCGCGTCTCACCGAAGAGCCAGGAGAAAAATCAACGCGAGAGGCCGGGCTGTCCTACCAGGGCTGATGGATGCTCATGTTCACACACACCTAAGCCTCATCAGGGGAGAGGCGCAAGATATCCCGGAATCGGAATGGATGATCCGCGCCGTAGAGCCATTCGAGAAGCAACTGAATGAAGAGGTCGCGATCAAAGCGGCAAGGTTGGGTGTGGCTGAAGGCATCAAGGCTGGCACGACCCTTTTTGGCGACTATGGGCCGTTCATGAACTCGGTCGCAGAGAAAGTCTATGCAAAGGTCGGGGTAAGAGCCAACATAACGAGCATTATCAACGAAATAGGAACCTTAGAAGGCGAGGACAATGCGGGCCTTTACAGATTCGATCCCAAAGTCGGAAAGAGAAAGCTCGACATGAATCTTCGACTCGTAGATCGCTGGCATGGAAAGGCAAGTGGAAGAATAACCTGCTGCCTAGGCCCGCATGCTGCCGACATGATGAGCCGTGATCTCCTTCTCAAAGTGAAAGAGGTCGCCTTAGAAAAGAATCTTCTAATGCACTTTCATCTGGCTCAAGGCGCCCGTGAAAGTGCACAAATCAAGTCGAGATATGGGATGTCGACAGTTCAGTTCTTGGACAAAACTGGTTTCCTTTGTCCGAATCTTATGGGGGTTCACTGCCACGGGGCAGGTGATGAAGAAATACGCCTGATAGCGGAGAGAGGCGTGAGAATGATCTCCTGCCCCAGCGCCATCGCCATGATAGACGGAATCGTATCGCCGCTTTGGCAATACTTGCAGGCTGGAGGCTACGCGGCCGCCTTGGGAAGTGACCAAGCTTGCGGTAACAACAATTGCTCTAACATGTTCAATGAGATGAAGATGGCTGCACTTCTGAACAAAGTACGGAGCCGAGACCCAACCGCATTACCAGCTTGGAAAGCGCTCCGCCTGACAACCATAGAAGCGGCCAGAACGCTGGGGTTGGAAAGGAGGCTGGGAAGCATAGAGCGTGGAAAGAGCGCTGACTTGATCATAGTTGACCTGAGGGCGCCTCAGACAACGCCTGTTCTGAGTGGACCGGTTCGGAATATCGTTCCAAACCTGGTCTACAGCGCGAGAGGCAACGAGGTTGAAACGGTCATCGTGGACGGAAGAATCGTTATGGAGAATCGTAGAATCTTGACAATTCGAGAGGAAAAAGTTTTGGAGGAAGCACAGAAGGCAGCAGAAAAGATCGCAAGTAAAGCAACCAAAGATTACTTTAGCGCGGGTTCGCTTCTGTCAAGAACCGCAAGAGAGGGGCTTCTATGAAGATAGCTGTCTTGGGTTCAGGGCTGATGGGTTCGGCTGCTGTGAGATATCTTGTGGCAAGAAGGGACGTCAAACGCGTTCAGCTAGCAGACATTGATGAGAAGAAGCTTGAACAGACCGCGAAATTGGTGAGAAGCAGAAAGCTCACCACCCTCAAACTAGACATGACTGACAAAGCCAGCGTGGCAAAATCGATCAAAGGATGCGATTCTGTACTCATCGCATTGCCCCACGCAGTCGCGCCTCGCGTAGACCGAGCCGTGATAGATGCAGGAGTGAGCGCTGTAGACCTTACCTTCGAAGACGAGCAGATAAAGATGGATTCTCTTTGCAAAAGAGCTGGGATAACGCTGATACCGGGCTGCGGAGTGGCACCTGGACTTG